>SKSR01000066.1 GCA_007122885.1 Gemmatimonadota bacterium | reverse complement strand
TCGTCGCCGGTATGGACCGGGTTGATCACCTCGTCCTGGAGCTCGAAGGTGGGCGTCGTGCTCCCCACGTCGGTGAGCAGGTTGCTGAGGCGGTGGTTGGACTCGGGAAGGATCCGGTCGTTGAAGCCCAGCATGATGGCGGATAGGCCGGCGCCCACGCAGAGGAGCGGAAGCATGAAGCGTCGCGGCTGGACGCCCCCGGCCGCCATGGCGCTGATCTCGTTGGATTGGGTCAGGTCGCTGAAGGCGTAGAGGACCGCCACAAGCACCGCCATAGGGAAGGTGAGGGCGATGATGTGGGGCAGGGAAAGGACCATGAACTCGCCGATCACGGTCCAGTGGAGGCCCTTCCCGGCGAACTCCTCCATCCGTTGGGCCACCGCGTTCAGGAAGAGGAGCCCGGTCACCGTGGTGAAGGCGAAGAAGAAGGGCCCCACATGGGCCCGAAGGACGTACCGGGTCAGGATCTTCATCGACGGTCGATTTCCCTTCTCTACGTCTCGGAGGCGGGTCGGCCCGGCGGCGGCGTCCTTCCGTGGAGGAGGGCGGCATCAACGCCTCCGCCCCGGGGACCCGCCTGCAGCCTGACCCATACCCCGGGAAGACCCCTTCCGGTCCCGAGTTCCCGCCCCATGCTGCCATGGTCGCGCCCCTGGCCTCCACGCAGCGTGTTGGGACCATGAACGAGCCCGAGAAGCGGAGCGTGGTCCTGGCGTCAGCGGTCTTGCTGGCCGCGAGCCTCGTCCGGGGCGGTTGGGAATTGCGGACCCCACCCCCCATCCTTCCACCGGACACAACCGTCTATGAGGAGCTGGTGGCGGAGACCCGGGCCGAGGTGGAGGACGAGGAGCGAAGGAGGACCCCCTTGGAGGAGGGGGAGCGGATCGACGTGAACCGGGACGACGAGGTGGAGCTCGCCCGGTTGCCCGGGGTGGGTCCGGCGCTGGCGGGTCGGATCGTTCGCTTCCGGGAGGAGGAGGGAGGGTTCTCCTCCGCCGACGAGCTCCTGGGTGTGCCCGGCATCGGGCCGGCCACCCTGGAGGAAATGCGTGAGCACGTGGAGGTGGGGGGGCCTCCACAGGGAACGCCGTCGGCAGCCGGCCCCCTCGGCGGGGACGGGGTGGGGCGGGATGCCGGGGACCCGGCCGCGATCCGGGTGAACGTGAACCGGGCCGATGTGGATGAGCTGCAGGAGCTTCCGGGGGTGGGCCCGGCCCTGGCCGAACGGATCGTACGGGCCCGCAGAGAGCGGGGAACGTTCGGGAGCGTGGAGGAGCTACTGGAGGTGTCCGGGATCGGGCCGGCCACCCTGGAGGGGATGCGGGACCGGATCGAGCTGGGGGGGTGAGGTGTCGGAAGTCATTGCAGGTGGCGGTGTCTGCTTGACCCGTCCGGTCCGCGCCGCCTACCTTTCACGGCGGTTTAGAGCGTCCGGGATCGTCCCGTCCTCGAACCTCCGGAACACGCCTTTCACGAGGATCCCCTCGACGGCCCCTATGTCGACGAACGTAGCACAAGGCAGGCTCGGCGATCTCTTTGTTCGCGAGGGCCTGATCACGGAGGAGCAGCTTCAGGAGGCTCTGGCCGAATCCAAGGCTTCCAAGTCCCGGCTCGGATACACCCTCGTCAAGCTCGGATTCGTGGACGAGGAGGAGCTCACCCGGATGCTGGCTCGCCAGTACCGGGTCCCAGCCGTGGACCTGGAAAAGGTGACGGTCGACCCGAAGACCCTGAAGATCGTTCCCGGCGAGACGGCGTTCAAACACCTGGTTCTCCCCCTCCGCAAGGTGGGTCGCACCCTCACCGTGGCCATGGCCAACCCCACGGACCTGGGGGCCATCGACGACCTCAAGTTCATGACGCGCTACGATATCGAGCCCGTCATCGTGGGGGAGTACACCCTCCGGAAGCATCTGGAGGAGTACTACGGCTCGGACGGCGAGGACATGCAGGATGTCCTATCCGACATCCTGGAGGAGGAGGCCGACGACGAGCTCGAGTTCGTGGAGGAGGAGGAGGAGGAGGTTTCCGTCACCGCCCTCCAGGAGCAGGTGGAGGCGGCGCCGGTGGTGAAGTTCATCAACGGCCTCCTCACCGATGCCGTGAACAAGGGCGTCTCGGACATCCACATCGAGCCCTACGAGAAGGAGATCCGGGTCCGCTACCGGGTGGACGGAACCCTGAAGGAGGTCATGAAGCCTCCCATGAAGATGAAGGCGGCCCTCACCTCCCGGATCAAGATCCTGGCGGACTTGAACATCGCCGAGCGGCGGGTCCCCCAGGACGGGCGGATCAAGCTCAAAATGAAGAACCGGGTGGTGGATTTCAGGGTCTCGACTCTTCCGGTGATCTTCGGCGAGAAGATCGTCATGCGGATCCTGGACAAGAGCAGCTTGACCCTGGATCTGGAGGACTTCGGGTTCGAGCCCAAGGCCGAGAAGGACTTCATGGCGGCCATCCACAATCCCTATGGTATGGTGCTCGTTACGGGCCCCACGGGATCGGGGAAGACGACGACCCTCTACTCCGCCCTCTCGAAGATCAACAACGAGGACGTGAACATCATGACGGCGGAGGATCCGGTGGAGTACAACCTCCACGGGATCAATCAGGTCCTCGTCCGCAACCAGGTGGGGCTGACCTTCGCCGCGGCCCTGAAGGCGTTTCTGCGTCAGGATCCCAACATCATCATGGTGGGTGAGATCCGGGACATCGAGACCGGCGGAATCGCCATCAAGGCCGCCCTTACGGGTCACATGGTCCTCTCCACCCTGCACACCAACGACGCCCCCTCGACGGTCACCCGGCTCATCGACATGGGGCTCGAGCCCTTCAACGTGGCCGCCGCCGTGAACCTGGTGACGGCCCAGCGCCTCCTCCGGAGGATCTGCAAGAACTGCAAAGTGGAGGCCGAGTATACGGACGAGTTCCTGGAGTCGGCCAAGATTCCCCGGGACTGGTACGAGAAGACCACGCTCTACAAGGGCGAAGGGTGCGACAAGTGCAACGGGAGCGGCTACAAGGGGAGGCAGGGTCTCTACGAGGTCATGGCGGTAGGGAGTCGCCTCCGGAAGCTCATCATGCAGGAGGCGGCCACGGATGACCTCCGGGAGGCGGCTCTGGAGGAGGGGATGCTCACCCTCCGGATGGACGGACTCAAGAAGGCGGAGAAGGGGATCACCACCTTGGACGAGGTGGTGAAGGAAACCACGGCCCAGACCTGACGACGGGGCGTCCGTAGGGGCGCGTTCCCGGCCAAATAGCAGCAGCCGGGAGGCGAAGCGGCCCGGTGAGCGAGCCGCCCGTGAGGGCGTCCAGCACGGAGGGGGAGCAAGTGGAAGGAAAGGTTCAGAGCCAGAAGGGGGAGCAGAAGAGTCGACAGGAGCTGAACCTACGGAGCCTCCTGCAGGAGATGATCGACCGGGGGGCCTCGGACCTGCACATCACCGTGGGAGAGCGTCCCAAGCTTCGGGTGGACGGGGAGCTCGTCAACGCGTCCGTGGAGGTGACGCTCACACCGAAGGACACCTTGAACCTGGCGTACTCCATCCTCACGGAAGCCCAGAAGAAACGCTTCGAGACCGAGGACGAGCTGGACTTCTCCTTTGGCGTCCAGAACCTCTCACGCTTTCGGGGAAACTGCTTCAAACAGCGGGGATGCGTGGCCATGGCCCTGCGCCAGATTCCCTACCAGATCAATTCCCTGGACAAGTTGGGCCTTCCTCCGGTCCTGACGAAGCTGGCCGAGCGGCCCCGAGGGCTGGTCCTGGTCACCGGCCCTACGGGCTCGGGGAAGTCCACCACTCTGGCGGCCATGGTGGACAAGATCAACACGGAGCGCAGGAGCCACATCATCACGGTGGAGGATCCCATCGAGTTCATCCACCGGCACAAGAACTGCACCGTGAACCAGCGGGAGGTGGGAGCGGACACGAAGGACTTCGCCCACGCCCTCAAGTACGCACTCCGTCAGGACCCGGACGTGATCCTCATCGGAGAGATGCGGGACCTGGAGACCATCGGGGCCGCCCTCACCATCGCCGAGACGGGCCACTTGGTCCTGGCCACCCTCCATACGAACTCCGCCGCCGAGTCCATCAACCGGATCATCGACGCCTTTCCCTCCCATCAGCAGGCCCAGGTCCGGGCTCAGCTCGCCTTCGTTCTCGAAGGGGTGGTGACCCAGACCCTCCTTCCGAAGGTGAACGGAAAGGGGCGCGTCTGCGCAGTGGAGGTCATGGTCTGCACTTCGGCGATCCGGGCCCTGATCCGGGACGAGAAGATCCATCAAATCTATTCCCTCATGCAGGCCGGGAAGAAGCACGGCATGCAGACGATGAACGACGCCCTCCAGATGCTCTATTTGAAGAAGCAGGTGGCTCTGGACGAGGCGGTGAAGCGCTCTCCGGACCCGAACGAGCTCCTCCGGGCCGTGGGCGAGCCGGTGCCCGAAGGATGACGAGACAGGCCACTCAGGAAGGACGAACGTAGCGAGCCATGCCCACCTTTACGTACAGCGCACGGCCCGCCACCGGCGGCGACATCAAGACGGGCGAGATCGACCTGGATTCGAAGGACGAGGTCTTCGCCTATCTTCACAAGCAGAAGCTCATCCCCGTCTCGGTCCGGGAGAAGCCGAAGGAAATCACCTTCCAGATCGGCACCGGCGTCTCCACCCGGGACGTGGTGATCTTCACCCGACAGTTTGCCACCATGATCAACTCGGGACTCCCCCTCGTACAGAGTCTCGATATCCTGGCGGAGCAGACCGAGAACGAGCGTCTCCAGAAGGTGATCCGGGAGGTCCTCTACGACGTGGAGTCCGGGAACACCCTGGCCGACGCCCTGGACAAACACCCCAAGATCTTCACCAAGCTCTACGTGAACATGGTGGCCGCAGGGGAGGCCGGAGGTATCCTGGACACGATCCTCCTGAGGCTCGCCACCTTCCTGGAAAAGAACGACGCCCTGGCCCGGAAGATCAAAGGGGCCATGATCTACCCACTGGTGATCCTGGGGGTGGCCGCAGGTGCCGTCCTGGTCCTCCTCATTTTCGTGATCCCCACCTTCCAGGACATGTTCGATTCGGCTGGGGTGCCGCTCCCCCTGCCCACGCAGATCGTCATCACCATGTCCCAGTTCCTCCAGTCGTTCTGGTGGATGGTGTTCGGGGGCGCCGCGGCTGCGGCCTTCGCGGTCCGGTCGTACTACCAGACGGACCAGGGAAGGCTCAACATCGACCGATTGCTTCTCAAGTTTCCCCTATTGGGTGATCTCCAGCGCAAGGCGGCGGTCGCCCGGTTCACCCGGACCCTGGGCACGCTGGTTTCCTCCGGCGTCTCCATCCTGGAGGGTTTGGAGATCACGGCGAAGACGTCGGGCAACCGGGTGATCCACGATGCGGTCATGGGGTCCCGGTCCTCCATCGCCGGGGGTGAGACGATCTCCGGGCCCCTGAAGGAGTCCGGGGTCTTCCCTCCCATGGTGGTCCAGATGATCAACGTGGGGGAGCAGACCGGGGGCCTGGACGAGATGCTCTCCAAGATCGCCGACTTCTACGACGACGAGGTGGATTCGGCGGTGAGCGCCCTGCTGGCGGCCATGGAGCCCGCCATGATCGTGATCCTGGGCGTGGTGGTGGGTGGAATGATTGTCGCCATGTACCTCCCGATCTTCGATATGATCGGGGCGGTGCAGTAGGGCCAACGAGCCCTTGGAGACTCCGAGCCGAACGGCCCGGCCCACACCCGCGCGTCGATCCTCCGTTCGGCCCCGGCTCAGGGAGCCAGCCGGAACGGCGGATACTCGTCACGCAGGAGGAGCAGGTACGCCTCGACGCGGGTCGTCCACCGCAGCACGCCGGATCCGAACTCGTAGAGGGGCTCTGGGAAGGAGCCCGTGAACAGGATCGCGAACCATGCCACGATCGTCGTCACGAGCCAGGCGAGCCCTAGGAGGATGAGCACGATGAGGTGGGGGAGCGCGAGCACGATCCGAAACAACACGGTCAGGCGGTCCCGGGGCTCGGGCGGGGGATCCACCGCGAGCTCCGCCCCGTAGGGGCCGTCCCCGAAGGGCGGGTACTCGTCTCGCAGGAGCATGAGGTAGGCGACCGCCCGCACCCGCCAGCGCAGGTAGAAGGCGGAGAATCGCCACAAGGTGTCCGGGTGGCGCCCGGTTACGACGATCACGAGCCAGGCCGCGATCGAGACGAAAAACGCGGCGATGCCCAGGAGGCCGCCGCCGCTGCCGCTGTACCCCGTCCCGCCGTCCTCCCCGCCTCCGGTCCCGGAAAGGGTGAAGACCATGGGGCCCCCGACGAGGATGATGTGGGGGATCGCCAGGATCAGCCGAAACGCGGTGGTCAGCCGGATCCGGTCCGT
>SKSR01000233.1 GCA_007122885.1 Gemmatimonadota bacterium | reverse complement strand
AGTTCTACACCGCACCCACGGCGATCCGGGCCTTCATGAAATGGGGAGAGGAGTGGCCGTCACGATACGACCTTTCCTCCCTCCGTCTCTTGGGGACCGTAGGGGAACCCATCAATCCGGAGGCGTGGATCTGGTATCACCGGGTGATCGGCGGGGAGCGCTGCCCCATCGTGGACACCTGGTGGCAGACCGAGACGGGAGCGATCATGATCAGCCCCCTTCCTGGAATCACGCGCACGCGGCCAGGGAGCGCCACTCGTCCCTTCCCTGGCATCGAGGCCCGGGTCCTGGATGAGGAGGGTCGGGAAACCAGCTCAGGTTATCTCGCCATCACCCGGCCTTGGCCCGCTATGCTCCGGACGATCTACGGAGATGATCGCCGCTACGGGGAGACGTACTGGTCCAAGTGGGACGGGGTATACTTCCCTGGCGACGGGGCCAAGCGGGGGGCGGACGGATACTTCTGGGTCCTGGGCCGGGTCGACGACGTGGTGAATGTGGCCGGTCACCGTATCGGGACCATGGAGGTGGAAAGCGCTCTGGTGGACCATCCCGCCGTTTCCGAAGCGGCGGTGGTGGGAAAGGCCCACGAAGTGAAAGGTCAGGCCATCTCCGCTTTCGTGACCCTCCGTGATGGCCACGATCCCAGCCCGGAGCTGCAGGGCCAGATCCGGGAGCACGTGAGCCGAAAGATCGGCGCCATCGCCCGACCCGAGGATGTGCTCTTCTCCGCTGACCTTCCCAAGACCCGGTCGGGAAAGATCATGCGCCGACTCCTCCGGGACATCGCGGAAGGAAAGGCCCTGGGCGATACGACCACGCTGGCCGATCCGGATGTGGTGGCTCGCCTCAAGGAGCGGTACGAGGAGGGCGAGTAGCGGCCGGCCGCTTCATTCGTCATCCAGAGGGTCTGGAGTGGGGCCGCGTTTCTTCGCTCTTTCCTCCGCCGGCTTCTCCTTCCGGGGCCGGGCGGGGATCCCCACGTGAACTTGGTGCGGCTCCGTGTCCCGGGTGGCCACCGCTTTGGCTCCCACCATGGAGTCCTCGGCCACATGGACCCCGGCCAGAACCGTGGCGTGATAGGTGATCCGGGCACCCTTCCCGATGACCGTCTCCGGTGTGTAGACGATGCGACCGTCCACGATGTCGTGGGTGTGGCTGTAGATGTTGGCGAAGTCGGCGACGGATGCTCCATCGTCGATTCGGATTCCTCCCCGATCGTCCAGTAGAACATGGCGATGGACCACCACGTCATCACCTACTTCCAGATTGTAGCCGAACGAGAGCTTTACAAAATGGAAGGCTTTGAAGTTACGCCCGCACCGCGAAAAGATCCGGCGGGCCAGGATTCGCCGGAACTTCACGCCCAGGTGGACGTTCTCCCCGAGGGGGCTCTTGTCGAACATCTCCCAGAGCCAGATCAGGGGCTTGACGCGGGCGTATCGCTCCGGGTCGATTTCCCGGTAGTATTCGGGCTCCAGCGTGATGTTGCGTGGGTCCATCTGGAGGAGGGCGATGCGGGTCGCCTCGGGAAGCGTTTCCGGCGGTCGATCGGCCAACCCCGGGAAAAAGATCTGGGTGAGGACCCGCCTGCACAGGTCGTACCGGTCGCAATCGGGGTGGTCCAACTCCTGCTCGATGGAGTTCAGCCACCGATCGTAGGCGGCTTCCGTTTCCGAGGGAAGCGGAACGGGCCGGAGGGGTAGAAAAGCCATGGTTCTCGCCCTTGCTGGGAGGTCGACGGGAGAGTTGAGGACGTTTCCCCGTCCGCCTGTGCAGGGACTCATTACCGCCCTTGGAAACTCGGGTTCCTGGGCAGCCCGGCCGCCTGTTGGAGGCTCCATATGCACGATGCTTTGCGAAACCGACTCTTGCGGAAGCTCGAAAGCCTTCCCGAGCCCCAGCTCTATCAGGTTCTGGACTTCATCGAATTCCTGGACGAAAAATACGGACCTCCGGAGGAACGGGAGGTCTCCAATCTGCAGCGCTTCGCCGAGCGGTTGGAGGATGGGCTCCGCCGGAGGACCGTGAGCCCCGGGGGGATCCGGGAGGCGTTCCAGCTCCTTTCCACGGCGGACCGGGTCCTGGGTGGCGTCTCCGAAGCGGGGCGGAGGATTCTGGAAGATGGTGGCGAGCCGCGGGGGGATCCGCCGAGGACCGACGGCCGGAGCAGCGAGCCCCGGGAACCCCGGGAGGGGCCCGAAACGGGCTTGACACCCGACTCCGGGGCGGAGTAACCTTGACCATGACAAAAGGGACGTACCGCCGCCGAGCGGGCTGACGCCCGCCCGTCGAGCCTCCCGGTGACGGGAACGCTGCGACGGGCGGGCGTCCGACTATGGTTCGTATCCCAAGGGAGCGCTCATGTCCCAGACACCCCAACACCTCGGAGTTCGGATCGTGAAGGAGGGGCTCACCTTCGACGACGTCCTCCTCGCTCCGGGGCACTCCACCGTTCATCCCGGGGACACCAGGGTGGACACCCGGCTCACCCGCTCCATCGCCTTGCGGATCCCCCTCCTTTCCGCGGCCATGGACACGGTGACCGAATCCAAGATGGCCATCGCCCTGGCCCGGGAAGGAGGGCTGGGGGTCATTCACAAGAACATGCCCGTGGACCGGCAGGCAGAGGAGGTGGACCGGGTCAAGCGGTCGGAAAGCGGCATGATCCTGAATCCGATCACCCTTCCGCCCACCTCGACCCTCAGGGATGCCCACCGGCTCATGTCCCGATTCTCCATCTCCGGGGTGCCCATCGTGGAGGACGAAGGCACCCTGGTGGGTATCGTGACGAACCGGGACCTCCAGTTCGAGACGGAGCTGGACCGGCCGATCTCCCAGATCATGACCCGGGAGGAGCTGGTGACCGCACCCCAGGGAACGACCCTGGAGGAGGCGGAGGAGATCCTGCACAGGCATCGTATCGAGAAGCTTCCGGTCGTCGACGGGGGGGGGAAGCTACACGGTCTGATCACCGTGAAGGACATCGTGAAGAGGCGCCAGTTCCCGAACGCCTCCAAGGATGAACGAGGCCGGCTCCGGGTGGGGGCGGCGTTGGGTGCGGCCCCGGCGGATGCGGACCGGGCCCGAGCCCTCGTGGATGCTGGAGCCGACCTTCTCGTCATCGACACGGCGCACGGGCATTCGGAGGGTGTTCTGGAGGCGGTGGCTCGCGTGCGCGAGTCCCTTCCGGATGTGGACCTCGTCGTGGGCAACGTAGCTACCCGGGAAGGGGCCGAGGCCCTGGTGGACCGGGGGGCGGATGCCGTGAAGGTGGGGGTGGGACCCGGCTCCATCTGTACCACCCGGGTCGTCACCGGTGTGGGGGTCCCTCAGCTCACAGCCATCATGGACGCGGTGGAAGGAACCCGTGGTCGGGTGCCCGTCATCGCGGATGGGGGGGTCCGGTTTTCCGGCGATCTGGTCAAGGCGCTTGCTTCGGGCGCGGACGTGGTCATGATGGGGTCCATGTTCGCGGGCACCGAGGAATCCCCGGGCGAAAGCTTCCTGCTCGAGGGACGACGCTACAAGTTGGTCCGTGGGATGGGTTCTCTATCGGCCATGGAGGACGGGTCCGCCGACCGCTACTTCCAGGATCGGGATAACGGGAAGGACGTCCGTAAGCTGGTCCCGGAAGGGATCGAGGCCCGAGTGCCCTACAAAGGCCCGGTGAGCGATACGGTCTTCCAACTCGTGGGCGGGCTGCAGAGTGGGATGGGGTATTGCGGCGCGGCTACCCTCGAGGAGCTGAAGGAGAAGGCCGCCTTCATCCGGGTCACCTCCGTGGGCCTTCGGGAATCTCATCCCCACGATGTGACCATCACGAGGGAAGCCCCGAACTATCGTTTGTGAGGGTCGCCTGCGTCGGCACCGTCCCGTCTTGCCGGGAACAGATGTGTCCACTTACTTGTCTTCAGTGTCCCCTGGAGTTATTTGTCCTCAGTGTTCCCGCGAGGTCGGGGTGCCGGTTCAGCCTCACCGTAGGACCTGAGCTCAGAGGGTTTCACCCGGGTTTTTCGGGTCGGGGAAGGGTCGAGGGGAATGTAGGGTTCGAGGAGGTCTGGTCATGGAAGACGGTGTGAGGGACGGTACGTGATGCGGGTTGCTCTGTCCGTGGTCGTGGCTTTCCTGGTGACCACCACCGCTTGTCACCGAATCGCGCCGGAGCCTGCACCCGCTCCCCCTTCTCCCGAGACGCCCACCATCGCCGAGGACGACCGTCCTCAGCCCCCCCTGGACGGTGCCGAGGAGACCGAAGCTCCGGCGGACACACGTCGACTCACCCCTCCGCCGGCCCAGACGGAGCACCGGGACCCGATCCTGGACTCCCGCTGGTCCGAGCACGACGAGCTCTTGGATCGGGTGGATTTCTGGGTCGAGTTCTGGACTACGCGGGGGGCGGACCACTTCCATCGGTACCTGGAGCGGATGCACCGCTACCAGGGGATCGTCGACGCCGAACTCGCACGCAGGGGACTTCCCGAGAGCCTCCGTTACCTCCCCATCGTCGAAAGCGGCTACAACCCCCACGCGGTGAGCCGGGTCGGAGCCACCGGCCTCTGGCAGATCATGCAGCCGACGGCCGTTTACCTGGGCGTCTCCGTCAATCGGGTGATGGATGAACGGCGGGATCCCGTGGTGGCCACTCGAGCCGCGCTGGACTACCTAGAGGAACTTCACGAGAGGTTCGATTCCTGGTTCCTGGCGCTCGCGGCCTACAACGCGGGTCCGGGTAGGGTGGGAAGGGCGCTGGAGCGAGTGGGCCTGGACGGCGAGTTGAGCGACGGCTCGTTCCTGGAAGTGCGCGGTGCGCTCCCGGCGGAGACCAGAGAATTCGTTCCCCGCTTCTTCGCTGCGGCCCGATTGGCCCAGGATCCAGAAGGGTACGGGTTCCATGAGATCAATCCCCGCCCTGTCTTCGTCTATGAATCGGCCGAAGTCCCGGACGCCACCTCCCTGGACGTGATCGCCGCTTCGGCGGGGGTGGACCAGGAGGAGGTGGAAGCGCTGAACCCGCACCTGGTACGGGGCTTCACTCCCGCCGGTCGTCGGACCCGGGTCCGGATACCACCGGGAACAGGCGATCGGTTCGCAACCAACTACGCCCAGGTTCCGCCCGACGAAAGGGCTTCCTTCGTCGAACACGTGGTGGAGCAGGGTGAGACCCTGACACACGTGGCCGGGCTCTATGGGGTCGCCTTGGCGGACCTGAGAGCGGCGAACGGGACCCTGGACCCGGACCGGCTGCAGATCGGCCAGCGCCTGGTGATCCCCCAGGGGCCGGCGGCAGGTCAGGAAGGGAGTGCTGGCGTGCGGACCGCGGCCGCCCAGGGGGAGGGCGAGGCGGTTCGCCACCAGGTGCGGCAGGGCGAGAGCCTGTGGTCCATTGCCAGACGCTATCAGGTGGGTGTGGACGAGCTGAGGAGCTGGAACGGGCTGGGTTCGGGCGCGGTGATCCATCCGGGAGAGCACCTGACGGTCCGGGGAGACGCTTCGGCTCAGGTCCACCAGGTGGCCTCCGGGGACACGCTTACGAGCATCGCCTCCCGCTACGGGGTGACGCCGCGGGAGCTAGCCCAAGCGAACGGATTGGACCTGGGGGATGTCATTCGGCCCGGTGAGGAGCTGACGGTTCCCGGGGGTTGATCAGAAGAAGCGAAGGCGGCCGTCTCCAGTTCAGTCGTCCCGGCCTCCGTGCCCTTCTTCCTCCGTCTCGGCGGTCCAGTCTCCGGACCGTCCGCCTTCCTTCTCCACGAGCCTGACCCCATGGATTTCCATGGTCCGGTCCCGGGACTTGAGCATGTCGTAGGCGGTGAGCAGGGAGATTGACACCGCGGTGAGCGCCTCCATCTCCACTCCTGTGGATCCCCGGATCCGGGCGGTGGCCCGGGCCCGGATGCCGGGGAGCTCCGGATCCGGGGTCAAATCCACTTCCAGGGAGACGGCAGGGAGAATGTGGCAGAGGGGAATGAGCTCCCCCGTTCGCTTTCCTCCTTGGATGCCGGCCACTTCCGCCACGCGGAGGACGTCCCCCTTCGGAGAGTGGGCTTGCTCCGTCAGAGCGGCCAGGGTCGTCTCCTTCATGGAGATGGCTCCGATTGCCACCGCCCGTCGGCTCGTCTCCCCCTTGTCGGAGACGTCCACCATTCGGGGGCGTTGGTCCGGCCCCAGATGGGTGAGCCCGTCGCCCCGTCCACTCATGCTACCGCCCCCTCGCCACGGACCGGTGACGCCGCGACCTCCCGAAGATCCTGCAGCAGTCCGAAGACGAAGAGTTGCGGGTTCACGTTGCCCGCCGCCAGGCTACGGGCAGCCGATACCACCTGAGCGGCCTCGGCCAACGCGCGAGGATCCACCTGGGTCCCCTCCAGAAGGTCCTCCAGGGCATT
>SKSR01000186.1 GCA_007122885.1 Gemmatimonadota bacterium | reverse complement strand
TCTGGACGGGGAGCGGGAGCGAGCGGGTCGCGGCGAGGATCCTTGCGCCGAGCCGGCGGAGTTGGCTCGCAGGGTGGAGGGTCGACTCCTCCGCGAAGCCGAGCCCTCCTTGCGTCCGGTTCTCAACGCCACCGGCGTGATCCTCCATACGAACCTGGGCCGGGCTCCCCTCTCACGTGCCGCCCTCCGGGCCATGGTCCGGGTGGGGCGGGGGTATTCGAACCTGGAGTTCGACTTGGGGGGTGGGGTCCGCGGGTCCCGTTATGGGCACTGTGTCGCCCTCCTCACCGAGCTCTGTGGCGCCGAGGACGCCCTGGTGGTGAATAACGCCGCGGCGGCCCTCCTCCTGGCGGTGAATACGGCCGCCGCGGGCCGGGAGGTGATCGTCTCCCGGGGTGAGCTGGTGGAGATCGGGGGAGGCTTCCGGATCCCCGAGATCCTCACCCGGGGGGGGACCCGGCTCAGGGAGGTGGGGACCACGAACCGGACCCGTATCGACGACTACCGGAGGGCTGTGGAGGAGGGTGGTGCGGCGGCCCTCCTGAAGGTTCACCGCTCCAACTTCCGGATGACCGGTTACGTGGCCGACGTAGGGGTCCGGGAGTTGGCGGCTCTGGGGCGGAGCTCGGAGCTCCCGGTGATCCATGATGTGGGCTCGGGTCTCCTGGCGTCCGCGACAGGGCTGGGGCTGGCCGGAGAGCCCAGCCCGAAACGAAGCATGGAGGAAGGGGCGGATGTGGCCCTCTTTTCAGGAGACAAGCTCTTGGGGGGACCCCAGGCCGGCATCGTCGTGGGCAGGGGGGAGTGGCTCGACCGCCTACGCCGAAATCCCCTCTGCCGGGCCCTGAGGGTGGACAAGACCACCCTGGCGGCTCTGGAGGGCACCTTGAGAGCGTACCGTGAAGGTGGTGAGGACGGAATCGTTCCCGCTGTTCCGGTTTTAAGGATGCTGTCCGCCTCGTACGATGAGCTTTTCGCGAGGGTGGCCTCCCTCCGCGAATTCCTGGAGTCCTCCGGCCCGACGGGGATGGTGGAGATCCGCGAGGGGGCCTCGGTGGTGGGAGGGGGCACGGTCCCCGGGGTGGAGATCCCCTCACCGCTCCTGATGGTTTGTCCCGAAGAAGGAACCACGGCGGAGGAGCTCTCCCGGCGCCTTAGGTCTGGGGAGCCACCCGTGGTGGCCCGCGTGGCGGAGGGATGTCTGGCGGTGGACCTTCGGACCGTCCCTCCCCGGGACGAGGCGACCCTCCGCGGCGCACTCCTGAGCGCCCTCGGGCGGCCCTCCTGAGCCCTTCTCGGCGGCCCTCCCGGGCGCCTCGGAGCCGCGGGAAGGAGCCACTTCCATCGGTTGACCGCCTCGGAGGCTGCCGGTACCTTTTCGCAGGCGGGGTCGGCGGGTCCTCAGAGGGTGCAGGGAGGCCCGGTCACCACCCGCGAAAAAGGGATCCGGGCGGGCTCACGGCGGGTATGACTCCCGTGTACCGCTCAGGAGCGGATGTCCCTCAGGAGACGAGGATCCCATGGAAGAGACGATGGAGACGCTTCAGGTCAATCTCACGCCTGCGGCGATAGAGAAGGTGAAGCAGTTCATGGACGAGTACGGAGCCTCGGAGGAGTCCGGGCTCCGGGTAGCCGTCCTTCCCGGCGGGTGCTCGGGCTTTCAGTACGGCCTGAACATCGAGGATGGGCCGGAGGAGGACGACGAGATCCTGACCATGGACGGCGTCCGGATCTTCGTGGATCCCTTCAGCGCGCAGTATCTGGAAGGGGTGCAGGTCGATTACGTGCAGAACCTGATGGGTTCGGGGTTCACCTTCCAGAACCCCACCGCGTCGGGGGGATGCGGCTGCGGAAGCTCCTTCGCCGTGTGAGGAAGTCGGCAGGGAGGCGATAGTGGAGAGAGGCCCGCGGTGTTCATCCGCGGGCCTTCGTGTTCCCGGGTTTCAGGACGGGGGAGCGGATAGATGGAGGTTGAGACCTACACCGGAGGACCCTTCCAGGAGAACGGGTACCTGGCCGTTTGCTCGGCCACCGGAAAGGCCATCGTCATCGACCCGGGTGCCTGGGCGCCCCGGCTGGCCGGGAAGATCCGTGAAGAGGAGATCGACGTGGCGGCCATCGTCCTCACCCACGCCCATCTGGATCACGTGGAGGGAGTGCCGGCGATTCGGGAGGTCACGGACGCCCCCATTCACCTGCACCCCACCGACCGGCCCCTCTACGATGGAGCGGACCGGCAGGCCGCCGCCTTCGGGATCCCCTTCAAGGGTCCCCTCCCTCCCCCGGAGAAAAGCCTGGGCCACGCCCAGATCTTCCGATTCGGCCAGGAGGAGCTCAGGGTGAGAGAGGCGCCCGGTCACGCTCCGGGCCATGTGATCCTCATCTCCGATGCACACCGTCTGGCCTTCGTGGGCGACGTGGTCTTCATGGGCTCCATAGGCCGGACGGATCTTCCGGGTGGAGACTTTCAGCAGCTCATGGCCTCCATCCGCGAGGAGGTCCTCTCCCTCCCGGACGACTTCCGGCTTCTCACGGGCCACGGCCCGGAGACCACCGTGGGGCAAGAGCGGGCTGGAAATCCATTTCTGCGCCCGAACCTCCGCGGAGGCTTCGCTTGAGCCTTCCGGTGGCGGTCCTGGCTTCCGGAAGCGGGACCAACCTCCAGGCCCTCCTGGACCATGAGGTGCGCCGTCCGGAGGGTGCCTACAAGGTCTCCGTGGTGGTGAGCGACCGGGAAGGGGCCGAAGCCCTCGAACGAGCGTCGAAGGCGGGCCGAACTGCTCGGGTGGTTCCCTCCGCCGGCCGGGATCCGGGGGAGGTGGCCGACGAGCTCGGTGCCCTCCTTCGGGAGGCGGGGGTCGAGGCTGTGTTCCTGGCCGGGTACCTGACCCTGGTGCCGGAGGGGATCATCCAGGCCTACCGGGGACGCATTCTGAACGTCCACCCCTCCCTTCTTCCGGCCTTCGGGGGAAAGGGGATGTACGGGGAGCGGGTCCACCAGGCGGTTTTGGAGCGGGGCTGCCGGATCACCGGGGTGACCGTGCATTTCGTGGACGAGGAGTATGACAGGGGACCGGTTCTGGCACAGTGGCCGGTGCCGGTGATGCCTGACGACACGCCCGAATCCCTGGGGGAGCGGGTCCTGGACGTGGAACACCTCCTCTTCCCCCTATCGGCAGAGTACCTATGCCGGGCCTTGAGCCAGGGGTTCCCGCCCAGACCCTTGACCCCCTTCGGGGACACCTTCCTGCTGGGCCTGGACGCTCCGGGTTTCGAGCTCAGGCGGCAGATCCGCCGGGCCTACGGGGAGACTTGAGGGGAGTGGGCTCCGGGTGTCCGCTTCGGGACTCGGGGTTCCGAGACCCACGACCAGCGACCAGCGACGAATTCTCCGGTGAGGGACTCCTGGGAGGGAGGTACTTCCACGGGCAAAGGGGGGAGAGATGGCGGCACGTCGGGCCCTGATCAGCGTCTCGGATAAACGGGGAGTGGCGGACTTCGCTCGGGAACTGGTGGAGCGTGGATGGGAGGTGGTCTCCACCGGGGGCACGGCACGGATGTTGGAGGAGCAGGGGGTCCCCGTGACACCGATTTCCCAGGTCACCGGCCACCCCGAGATCATGGACGGCAGGGTGAAGACCCTTCATCCGTCCATCCACGGTCCGC
Organism: Gemmatimonadota bacterium; assembly: GCA_007122885.1. Taxonomy (GTDB): domain Bacteria; phylum Gemmatimonadota; class Gemmatimonadetes; order Longimicrobiales; family Gaopeijiaceae; genus SKSR01. The sequence continues at coordinate 2,755 of SKSR01000186.1, read as the reverse complement.
TTTTGGCCCGTCGGGAGGTGGAGGCCGACCTGGAAGCCCTGGAGCGCTTGGGGTATTCGGAAATCGATCTCGTGGCGGTGAACCTCTACCCCTTCCAGGAGACGGTCCGGGCGGGGGGGGTCTCCGTGGACGAGGCCATGGAGCAGGTGGATATCGGCGGTCCCACCATGATCCGGGCCGCGGCGAAGAACCACCGGTCGGTCTGGGTGGTGGTGGATCCGGCGGATTACTCCCGGGTGCTGGAGTCGCTGGACGGGGGTGGCACGGAGGGTGGTTCTCTGCGTCTGGAGCTGGCCGCCAAGGTGTTTCGCCACATCTCCCGCTACGACGAAGCGGTGGCTGAATTCCTCTCGGGGCCTGGGAATGAGGAGGGTCCGTTGCCTCCCGAGATCTCTCTCCGTCTGGAACGGATTCGTCCGCTTCGCTACGGGGAAAATCCGGACCAACAGGCGGCCTTCTATCGGGAGCGGGACGCGCCCGAGGCCGGTGTGGGTGGCTTGGTACAACTTCAAGGCAAGGATCTTTCGTACAACAATATCCTGGACTTGGACGGGGCCCTCCTCTCGGTGTCTCCCTTCGCCTTCTCCCATCGGCCTGCGGTTACGATCATCAAGCACACCACCCCGGCAGGGGTGGCGGTGGGAGAGACGCTGGAGGAGGCCTACCGCAAGGCGTTGAGGACCGACCCGGTGAGCGCCTTCGGCTCAGTGATCGCAACCAACCGGCCCGTGGATGGTCCTACGGCGGAGGCCATAGCCGAGCTCTTCGTGGAGTGCATCGTGGCTCCCGGCTTCCGGAAGGAAGCCCGCACCGTCCTGGGTGCCAAGAAAAACCTCCGGCTCCTTGTTTTTCCGGAGGCTCCGGTTCCCCGGCCGACCGTTCCGGTGACCGGTGACGTGATGGATTGGCTCCAAAGGGACGGGGCCTTCGAGGAGCTCCGCAACGCGGCCCACTTCATGGCGGCTCACGGGCGCCACCCTCATCGGCGCGTTCTCCGGGAGGTCTACGGAGGAATTCTGGCCCAGGAGCCACCGTGCCCGCCCTTCTACCGGCTGGGGATCCCCCAGGAGGATTGGGAGGTGGTCACGTCCCGGGCCCCCACGGACCAGGAGTGGGACGATCTTCGGTTCGCATGGGCGGCGGTCTTCGGGGTGAAGTCGAACGCCATCCTCATGGCTCGCGACGGTGCCACCTTGGGGATCGGCGCGGGCCAGATGAGCCGAGTGGACGCTTCCCGCTTGGCGGTTCAGAAGGCGGCGGATCAGGAGCTCTCCCTGGAGGGAGCAGCCCTGGCGTCCGATGCCTTCTTCCCTTTCCGGGATGGGGTGGATGCGGCCGCCCGGGCCGGAGTCGGGTGCATCGTCCAGCCTGGAGGGTCGGTCAGGGATTCCGAGGTAGTTGAGGCGGCAGACGAGGCCGGGTTGGCCATGATCTTCACAGGACGCAGACTCTTCCGGCACTGAGGGTGAAGAGAGCCCCTTCGCGCGAGAAAGCGTCCGGCCTACGGGTCGTTCTCCTCGGTGGTCTCATCGTGGCACTGGGTGGAGTTGCCGCATGGGACCGACCGGCTTCGGCCGTCGCGCCTCCTGAATCGACCCCGTCGGTGGTGCCCGGCGTTGGGACCCCGCTACCCCCCGTGGTCCGATCACCGCCGGATTCCCACCCGGACTCACTCCCCGGCCTGGATCCCACCCGGGCGCTGGCACAGCTGTCCCTCAAGCTGTGGACGGAGAGGGAGGGACTTCCTCAGAATTTCGTTCCCGCACTGGCCCAGACCCCCGACGGCTATCTGTGGGCCGGGAGCGAGCGAGGGCTCATCCGTTTCGACGGGGTCCGTTTCACGGTCTTCACGCCGCAGAGCGCCCCCGGTTTTCCCAGCGCCTGGGTCACCGCCCTCTACGCGGACCCGGACGGGACCCTCTGGATCGGTACCGGAGGCGGAGGGGTGGCCCGCCTCGCCCGAGGCGAGTTCACACCGATTCCGGAAGTGGGAGACCCCCTGGAGGTCCCGGTTTCGTCCGTGGTCCGGGATGGGGACGGGCGCCTCTGGGTGGCCACCCAGGGCCAGGGGGTGCTCCGGCTGGAGGAGGGAAGTCTTCTGGCCCGACCGGGGCAGTTGGAGGAGCTGGCTACCGAAGACGTTCGCGACCTCCAGGTAGACGGTGACGGAAACCTCTGGGTGGCGGGTGAGGGCGGGCTACACCGGATCGATCCTGGATCGGCCCGGGTCGACCGGCTGGAGGTCCCCCTGGACGGTCCCCCGCCGGAGGTGCTTCTCGGGGATCCGAGCGGGGGGCTCTGGATCGGCACCACCGGAGGCGGGCTCCTACATCTCCAAGACGGGCAGGTGACCGCCGGGGACCCCGAAGGCCGTCTGGAGGGGATGTCCGTCACCGCCCTGGAGCGGGACCGGGAGGGTGCGCTCTGGATCGGAACGAACGGAAACGGCCTCTTCCGGATGTGGGAGGGAGAGGTGGAACGTCTCCCCTACCACCCCTCCATTCCCACCCACTTGGTCCGAGCCCTCCTGGAGGACCGGGAGGGGAACCTCTGGATGGGGTTGGTGGGTGCGGGCCTGGCCCGACTCCAGGACAGCCCGTTCGAGCACTTCGGGATGCCGGAGGGGCTCTCCATGAACGTGGCCCTCGGGGTCCTGGAGGCGTCGGACGGCAGCATCTGGGTAGGGACTCCCGGGGGGGGAGTGAACCGGGTCCAGGATGGGGAAATCCGGTCCTGGGGCACCGAGGAGGGGTTG
>SKSR01000079.1 GCA_007122885.1 Gemmatimonadota bacterium | reverse complement strand
CCCCGCCGCGGTGTCGGTCCCGCCAGGACAGCGTCGGGGGCGGCCGACATGGGAGCCCCGTCCCCCCTGGCGCAGCCAGGGGGGACGGAGAGGCTCCACACGCCGTCCGGAATCAGCGGATCCCCACCACCCCCTCCACGGCGGCGATGAGGGCCCGTGAGTCATAGCCCACACCGTCCCGGAAGACGGTGACCACGTTCCGGATTTCCTCGGGTCGCTCTACCGGGTCCCCATCGATGAGCACCAGGTCGGCGACTTTGCCGGGCTCCACGGATCCCCGTTCACCATCCTCGCCGAGGATGCGGGCCCCGTTCAGGGTCAGCACCTGGACGGCCTCTTCGGGGTCGAAGCCCGCCTCCAGCAAGAGCTCGTAGTTCCGTTGATCCCCAAAGCCGGGGAGGGCTCCTCCGATCCCGGTGGGGTCCACACCGGCGCCCAGGACGCCTCCGGCCCTGTGGAACGCCAGTTCGAACTCCTGACCCTTCCGGAACACCTCCTCCATGACCGACGCGCCTTCCTGCTCCGCGATGGCTTCCCGGGTCTCCAGGTACTCCGCCCATGCTTCGGGCGCCAGGGCCCGTTCCACCCGGTCCTCCAGGGGCGGGCGCCCGGGGACGGTGAGCTCGTAGACGGCCAGAGTGGAGGTCATGCTCACCCCGGCGTCCACCATGGTTCGGATCGTCTCCTCCACCTCCGGTCCGTCCACGTCCACCTCGGCCAGGCTGCTGCGCAGGTCCGGAGGACACTCGTCGGGCTCCCGGTTCGGGTACCAGTCCGAGTTCGTGAAGAAGCCGTGCTCGAGGTTGTCGATTCCCAGCTCAACCGCCTCCGTGAAGGAGACGGAGCAGAGGTGACCGGTGAAGCGGAGGCCCCGGGATTGTGCCTCGTCGATGGCGGCGCCCAGGGCATCGCGGAAGATGAGCGTGTACGCCTTGAACCAACTGGCCCCTTCGTCAGCCCAGTAGCCCACCACCCGTCGGGCCTCCTCCGGGGAGGTGACGGCGGTCATGTGGCCTCCGGCCCCCGCGCCCGTGATGTAGGGGCCCGTGATGTGCATCCGGGGACCCGGCTCCCGGCCTTCGTCGATGGCGTGTTTCATGTTCACCTCGCTGTAGGGAGAGGCGGCCCCCGTGGTCCGGATCGTCGTGACCCCGCTTCCCAGATACAGCCTGGGAGCCGAGTACTCCAGCTGGACGCTCCGGCCCCGGGTCGTGTAGAAGGTGTGGTTGTGCATCCCCACCATTCCGGGAATCACCGTGTGGTCCGGTTTCTCCAGCACTTCAGCCTCGGCCGGGATCTCCACCTGGCCGTCGGGTCCCACGGCTTCGATCCTCCCGTCTCGGATCAGGACGGTGCGATCCGTGGCGGGAGGGGCCCCCGTTCCGTCCACGACCTGGACTCCGGTGAGCGCCACGATGGGAGCGCTCACGCTCACGTACTCCAGCACCGACTCGTCCAACTCACCGACGCTCTGGGCGGACCCGGCTCCAGGTGTCCCGACGACGGCCGCCAGGAAGGCCCCGGCGGCCAGGAGGCCGGTGGAGAACTTGGGGACTCGGCCGAGCTCTTCGCTCGTCTCCGTCATGGCTCATCTCCGTCGTTTCGGTCGTGTACGTGAAAGAGCATCATCATCCCGCTTTCCAGGTGTTCGGCGATGTGGCAGTGGATCATCCAGGCTCCGGGGTTCGAGGCCTCCAGGAGGAGCTCCACGGTCTCTCCCACAGGGATCAACACCGTATCCTTCCACACCAGGTTCTCCTGAGGCGTGCCGTTCCGGGAGAGGACCAGGAAGCGCTGCCCGTGGATGTGGATCGGATGCTGCATGGGGTGGAATGAGTCGGCGTCGTTGGTCACCTGGAGCTTCACAACGTCCCCCTTCTCGAAGCTCCAGTCGATCGCCATGTTCTCCGCGCCCGCTTCCGGGTCCCGGAGAACCCAGCGAGCCACGTCCGCCCCGGCAAGCCAGTCCATGTCGGGCATGGTGCCCACCCATTCCACAGGGTGGTTGTAGACGGACTCGAAGCGGATCATGGGCCCCAGGGGGAAGGGGAGGCTCCCAGGGCTCAGGTCCAGGGTCAGGACCAGGCGATGGTCCACGGGCCCTTCCATGGCCTCCCGGTACTCATCCATCTCACTGCTTACTTCAGGAAAGCTGCGGGTCCGGTGGAAGTCATCGCCGGGTCCTCCGTGGACGGTGCCGCCCCGGGCCTCCACGGTTCCCAGGGTGTCCACCTCGGTGAAGAACTCGGCGGCCAAGTGGTTCAGCCCCTGGACTCGATTCTCCATGGTCCAGGGACCCTCCTGCGGGAAGTGCACGTCCACCACGTAGCGTTCGGCCGGCGAGATGACCACGCTCTCCACCCGTTCCTCCCTTTGGAACCGCCCCACGTCGGAGGCCACGACCTTCATGGGGGCCTCCGCGCCGTCCGGTCCTGAAAAGGAGAGGTTGAAGGTCCGGGTGTTGGCCACGTTGGTCAGGTGGAAGCGAACGACTTGGCCGGGTTGAACCCGGAGGTCGTAGCCGGGCGTTCCGTTTGTGAGGAGAGTGTTCCCGAAGCGCCCCATGATGGCGTGAATCGCTCCCTGTCGGCCATAGGGGAGCAGGCCCCGTGCGCCCAGGAGGAGGTCGTCCAGGACCACGAACTCCTCCCGGTCCACGGGGCCCAGGTGCTGCGGGTCCGCCGCCTCCACGTACAGGTTCCCGTACAGGCCCAGGTCCTGCTTGATGTCCTCCCGGACATGGGGATGGTACCAGTAGGTGCCCGGGTCCCGGAGCTCCACTTGGTAGAGAAAGCGCTCCCCCGGCTCGATGGGATCTTGCGTCACGCCGGGTACCCCGTCGAAGCGGTTGTCCAGCCGGATCCCGTGCCAGTGTACGGTGGAGGGGAGCTCGGTCCGGTTCTCCACCTCCAGGAATACCGTGGCCCCTTCTGGGGAGCGGAGGCGAGGTCCGGGCACTTGCTCGTTGAAGCCGTACATGACGAAGCTTCGCCCGTCGATTTCCCGGCGCACGGGGCCGGCGGTGAGCCGGACAGTGTCCCCGTCGTTGACCCGGACCTCCTCGGTGGGCTTCACCTGTGGGATCGCTTCATCCGATGGAGGTGTGGGAAGAAAGGGGTCCAGCGACGGACGCAGGGTCATCATCCCCATGGGCATCCGGACCCGAGGGTGCATGGGGGGCGGGAACCACTCTACCATCCCTCCGGGCTCGGGTGCTTCCACCGCCGGAGGATCGTGGTCGGCGGCTCTTCCCGGGTCGTCCACATCGTGGTGGGCCCGGCGGGGATCCGGTTCACGGACCTCTTCGAGGTCGGGAAGGGGTTCCTCGGCCTGAGGGTGCTCCCCGTGCCCCTCGTGTCCCGGGCCGGGACCCAACATCTCTCCCAGGATCAACTCCACGTCATGGGGGCGTAGGACCATGCTGGCCGAGGTCCCTCGGAGGACCACCGGCCCCGTCCGGTCCTCCACGTCCCCGTGCGGCTCGGCCGAGACGATGAGGAGGAACGTGTTGAGACCCGCCCGCTCCACCAGTGGGGCGTCGTCACTTATCTCCCCGAGCCGACGCGTGACGGCGAAGTTCGGGGTGGACAGCCAAGCCACGTAGGTGGTGTACTCGTCCCCCAACTCGTTGGGAGGGGGAAGGCCCCGAGTCCGAATGTGGAAGTCGTAGAGGTGGACTCCGTCCCGGTTTACCCGCACCCCGAAGGGGGAGGGGGGCGGGGTCAGCTCCGCCACACCTTCTGCGTCCGGGGCCCGGGGGGTCGGGAGAAGGTCGACACAATAGAGCTCCCGGCTGGGGCGCCCCGCATGGGCGTGGCCCTCCCTTCCCGGGGTTGGGCTGTCCGGGCCGGGGCCAACCCGCTCCGTCCCATCCGTCGGAGGCGTGCGAGACCCTTCGGGTCCCTCCACCGCCTCGTCCGAAGCGGGGAGCGGGCATAGGTCCGCAGAGACCGACGCGGGGCCCGGGATCCCGGCGGCGAGCCCCACGGCGAGGGTGCCCAGCGAGAAAAGCGAAGAAAGAATCATGACTTCCGGGGAACAGACTATCCTGGGGCAATTTGCCCGAACGGAGGTTGCCGGGAAAGACCTCCGTCGGTCCTTCCGGGAATAGAGGGGCCCCGCGACATGCAAGGGCTCCTTTCACGCCATACGGGGGTAGGGAAAGGAAAGGGCTGCAGCCCGCTCGAAGCTCGGTGGCGGGTCAGCTGCGTACACCCGGGGAGGCCGCCGTCCGGAGGGTGCCGCCATGAGAACCTCACTGTCGTTGGGATTCAGCCCCCGTTCCGGGGGGGCCGGCTCCACCTTGGTCCTGGTCCTCCTAGGGGGATTCCTCCTCGTCCCCGCTCCGGCTAAGGGCCAGGGCTTTTCTTCCGTCCACGAGTCTTCCCAGTCGGTGGGGGCTTCATCCCCGGAACAGTCCCTCTGGTCCGGGGCCCCCCTGGCCCTTGGTCAGAGGACCGTGGATGGATCTCTTTGGACTTCCGGTGCCCGGGCCCACTCGCACCACCAGTTCCGGTCTGAGCACGCGCACCGGTTCGGGTCCCGGCACGACGCGTATCGGTTCGGGTCCCACTCACCCTTCCAGTGGCGCGGATACCCTGGAGGCTGGTGGTACCCGGGTCCGTACTACATTCCGTGGTACACCAGTCCGAAGGCGTTCGGCTTCTGGTATCCCTCTCCTTGGTATCGCCCCTATGCCCGGACTTGGTGGACGGCGCCAGGATTCCATATCTCCGTCACTCTTGGATGGGCCCCCCGGCCCCTCTGGTGGGGATACGGGACGGTGTGGTACCGGTCCGTCCGGTACCAGCCCGTATGGTACCGGGCCCCGGCCCCCTCTGTGCGAGTGGTCCGTTCCCCCGTGCGCACCGGCCCGGTTCTCACGGGCCGGACGGCGGTCCCTCGGTCTCCTTCGTCGGTTTCCCGGTACAAGGAGTCACCGGAGGCGCCGGCTTCGGCGCGTCGCGCCGTTCCTCGGACCGAGTCGTCCCGGGCCGAGTCCTCCCGCGATGGGGCATCGGCCTCCGCCCAGGAGAGGGCGGCGACCCGACGGACCCCGCAAGCGGGGGCTGGCAGTCGGGGAACCCCGGCTACAGCGCGCACGCCGGCCCCGGCCACCACTCGGAGCCCTCCTTCCGGAGGTAGGCAAGCGGTTCCTCGTCGGGGGAGCAGCGCTCCGGATCGATCCGTCGAAGCTCGGGAATCCGCCGTGGAACGGGGCTCGCCTCCGGCCCGACGCCCGGCGTCGGTCGGCAGGCCGGATCCTGCCGCCCGGCGGGGCCAGGTGCCTTCGGTCCGGCAGGATCAGGAGCCTTCCGTCAACCGGGAGCGCCTTCGGGGCAGCGAGGCTCGGGAGCGATCCCTGGACCGACGGGGAGCGAGTGAGCGCGGCTCCTCTCGAACCGTCCCTGAAACTCGGCAACGCCCGCCCACAGGGACCCGCCAGGGTCCGCCGGTGACGGTCCCGGGTTCGAATCCGGCGTCGGACTCACGCCTCCGGGGCCCCGCCGTGGAGAGACGAGGGAATGTAGAGAAAGAGCGGGCCGTGCGGGATCGTAGCGGCGGAGGGGAGGCCCGGTCCGGGTCGCAGCCACAGGGGCGAGAGCTTCGTCCGGCCCCCAGGGCTCCGGAAGTGAGCAGGCCCACCCCCCGGACTCCGGAGGCGCGGCCATCCTCTCCTTCTCGGACAGGGCCGGAACGTCGGCCGAGGCCCCGGAACCGGAGGCCCTCAGGGGGATAACGGATCCCGACCCAGGAGCTCGCAGTCGTGGAACGGTTTCCGGAGGGAAGGGGCCCCGGGTCCGGTCGGCCCTGCGGTGTGCGTGGAATGAGGACCATTGAGGTGCGCGAGAAGGAGGCTCCGTGGGAGGAGAGGGAAGGGAAAGGGTCCTCGTGGCGGGGTGCGGATACGTGGGCACGGCCATGGCCCGAGACCTGGTTCAAGATGGAACGGAGGTCTGGGGGCTGAGGCGTAACGTGGAGCGCCTTCCCTCGGGCGTCCGAGCTGTCGGCGGGGATGTCCGTGGCGCGGACGCCCTGGACCCTTTCCCGAAGGCCGTGACCCGAGTGGCCTACGCCGTTTCCCCGGACGGAAGGGAGGAAGGGGCGTACCGAGCCGCGTACGTGGAAGGTCTGGAGTCCCTCCTCCACCGGCTGGGACGGGAAGGTCACCCGGTCCGAAGATTCGTTCTGGTGACGAGCACGGCGGTCTACGGAGAATCGGCGGGGGAGCGGGTGGACGAATCCACGCCCCCCCGGCCGTCCAACTTCCGTGGCCGGATCCTCTTGGAAGCCGAGGGCCTCCTACGGGACTCCCCGATTTCCGGTTCGAGCTACCGGCTCGGGGGGATTTATGGTCCCGGGCGCACCCGCATCGTCGATCGAGTGCGGAGAGGGGAGGCTCGATGCGCTCCGGGGCCGGCCTACGGCAACCGGATCCACCGGGACGAT
>SKSR01000015.1 GCA_007122885.1 Gemmatimonadota bacterium | reverse complement strand
GTTCCACCAGAGCCAGTTTCCGGCCACGCCGTGCTGAACCACCAGCTCGGTGACGGCCAGCGGGGTGTCTGCGGCGAAGGTGGTGGCCACCATGGAGGTGCCCGCCAACCACCAGGGAAGCGCCCGACCTCCGACGAAATAGTCCGAAACCGAGCGTCCGGCCCTGCGGGCCAGGGCCACCCCGATTCCTCCCGCCAGGAGGAAGTACAGCGCTATGACCCACCAGTCCAGGACGGTCAACGCCCCACCCTCCTCCGCAAAGCCAACCGGACCCGCGGCCGCAGGCCCCTCGGACCGTCGAGGAGGTTAGGGATCCTTCCCCAGTCGGGAAAGGGGCGGGAGAGACGGCGGCCTGCGGCCCTCGCCGTTCGCGGGAGCGGTTAGCGTCGGTAGCTGGGGGTTTTTTCGGGAGGCCGGGGCGTCACACCGTCGAATGCGGCCCGGGGGCCGCGGCAGCTCTGGGCTGGGCGGCCCCCGGGCGAACGGAGGCGTCCTCCAATAGGAGGTGGCACACTCCCGCGTTCAGCCCACGCGGACGAGCTCCACCTCGAACGTCAGATCCTCTCCGGCCAGCGGGTGGTTCGCATCGATCTCGATGGACTCCTCGGCCGTGTCCGTCACGGTGACCTCGAAGACTTGGCCGTCCTGGGCCTGCATCTGGAGGTGCTGGCCCACTTCCGGGTCCAGATCCTCGGGAAGGCGGTCCCGGGGAACATTCAGGACCATCTCGTCTCTCCGGGGCCCGTACGCGTCGTCGGAAGGCACCTGGGCCTCCTTCGTCTCCCCCTCGGCCATTCCCTCGACCAGCTTCTCGAAACCTGGGATGACCTGGCCCTGCCCCAGAGTGAACTCCAGAGGATCCCGGTCGCGGGAGGTGTCGAAGACGGTGCCATCCTCGAGCTTGCCGGTGTAGTGGATGGCCACCTGATCGCCCTTCTTCGCTTCTGCCATGAACCGTTCCTGATTGTTCGAGTGCGTGCCCGGCCGGCGAACCCGGCCGGACCTGCATGCCCCTTCGACCCCGAAGGCGCGGCCAGGTTCGACCGCCCCCGGGCCGGTCAGGGGCTCCGGGGATGAACCTCCCGGTCCGTCAGTGCCTGGGCGGCCAAATCATGGACCTCCCTGCGCAGCTCGATGTGGCCCGTGTTCTCGCTGGTGGGGTTAACCCGGTTCGTGAGGAGGATCACGAAGAGATCGAGCTCGGGATCGACCCAGAGGGACGTGCCCGTGTACCCGGTGTGGCCGAAGGCCCTGGCGGAGAGGTAGTCTCCGGCAGAGGACCGCCCGGAGGGAGAGTCCCACCCCGGCGTCCGGGCTCCGCCCCCGCTCTCCACCCGACCGGTGAGGACGGCCACCCACTGGCCTCCGAGGAGTCGAACCGGGCCGCCTGCCTCTCCGCGGCACGGAATCACCAGGGAGCTCGAACCGCCGGGCTCGCAGGAGGGCAGCACTCCCTCCCCCAGGAGGGTCCGTGCGAAGAGAGCCAGATCCCGGGCCGAGGAGAAGAGTCCGGCGTGGCCCGCCACACCACCCATCGCGTACGCGTTCGGGTCGTGGACCTCCCCATGGATGTGCCGCCCTCGCCACTCCCGGTCCACCTCGGTGGGGGCGATCCGGTGCCGGAGCTCGGGGTCCGGGAGGAAACCCGTGTCATCCATTCCCAGGGGCTCCCACACCCGCCGGGACAGGAACCGGTCCAGGGGCTCCCCGGCCACCTCCTCCACCAGCCACCCCAGAACCATGAACCCCAGATCCGAGTACTCCGTGGCCGCACCTGCGCCCCGGAGCTCCAACCCAGCCGCGGCGGACCGAAACGCCTCCGGACCTTCGTGTTCTTGGAACCACGGACGCCACGCCGGAAGCCCGGAGCGGTGGAGGAGGAGGTCCCGGATCGTCGCGGGCCTCTCGTCGCCATCCCGCCCCTCGCCGGCGAGCCACCCCTCCAGGTGACGGCTCACGGGATCGTCCAGGTCCAGCTTCCCTTCCTCGGCCAGAAGCATGACGGCGGTGGCGGTGGCCACGGGTTTGGTGAGCGAGGCCACGTCGTAGATGGACCGATACCCGGCTTCCGGGCTCTCCGGATCGTGGTCCAGGCGGCCGTAGCCCCGGAGGCGAAGGATTCCGTCCGAACGCCCCACCGCCAGAGCGGCCCCGGGGGTCACGCCCGTTTCCACCGCCCGGGTCAGCACCGAGTCCAACTCGGCCAGTCCCTCGGCGGAGAAACCCAGAGAAGGCGGGTCCGCTTCACCGAACCAGGCCGTCTCCGGGGGCTCGGCAGGATCTTCCTCCCCCGAACCGGGCGCAGGATCCGGATCACCCGGGTTCGCCCCTTCCTCGGGATCCGTGTTCTCCCGGTGGCCGCCCTCCGAATCGTCGTTCTCCGGATCGCCGTCGGGATCGTCATCCGTCCCCCGGACCAGTCCCGCCTCGTCCAAGGCGTCTCCCCGCTCCCGGGCCCGTTCGGCCACCAGGGGATCCGCCTCACGGTCCAACCCTTCCCCCCGCTCGTGGAAGGGAGGGAGGGTCACGGGAAGCCTGCCGCCAATGGAAGCCGCCCCGGTGATCCCCCGGACCGCGGCCCGCTGGGAGACCTCCCGGTCCCCCCATGCCAACAGGTACGTCCCTACAGTCGGGAAAGCGGAAAGGAGGTACGGGTTTCCGAACGACAGAACCGCCAGGGGCCCTTCTCCGTCCACCTCTTCCACGAAGCGGGCCAGGGACTCGGGGACGTCCACCGACCCGGCTCCTGCCTGGGGCGCCAGGTACGCGCTGACCAGAACCAGATCCGCTTCCCGGGCCGCCTCCAGCAACTCTCGGTACCGACCGTCGGAGGTCTCGTCGTCCACCCGGGCCGCCACCACTTCCTCGAAGAAGGTGGCCAGATAGGGGTCGAACTCCCGGCCGGCTACCAGATCCGTCCTGCGGGCGTAGGTGACGCTCAGGACCCTCTCCACCCGGTCCAGGTCCGCCGGAACCAGGCCGTCGCGGTCCCGGGGAAGGGTGATGGACCGACCGGCGGCCGAGTCGGCGAAGGCCAGGTTCTCACCGGTGCCCACAACCCGGTCCACCCGGCCCAAGGGGACGAGCCGGTCCTCGTGAAGCCCCATGGAGGCCTTGACCTCCAGGATCTTCCGGGCAGACCGCCGGAGGCGATCCTCTCCGAGCCGGCCCGACTCCACCGCCTCCACCAGGGCCTCCACGGCCCCGGACACGCTCTCGGGAACCAGAACCACATCGGCACCCGCCTCCACCGCCAGGACGGCCGCCTCCCCACCCCCATAGCGCTCCGTGATGGCCCCCATCCGCAGGGCGTCGGTGACCACGAGGCCTTCGAATCCCATCTCCCCCTGGAGGAGATCGGTCATGAACTCCCTGGAGAAGGTGGCCGGCGGCGCATCCGGGCCCAGCACCTCCGGAACCGAGACGTGCGCCGTCATGACCCCGTCGACCCCGGCTTCCACGGCAGCCTGGAACGGAACGAGCTCCACCCGCTCCAGACGCTCCCGATCGGCGGTCACCTCGGGAAGCTCGAGATGGGAGTCCACCCTCGTGTCCCCGTGGCCGGGGAAGTGCTTCGCCGTGGTGAGAACGCCCCCCTGACGGGCTCCCTCGATGTACGCTCGGGCGAACCGGGACACTTGGTCCGGGTCCTCCCCGAAGGCCCGGGTGTTGATGATGGGGTTGTCCGGATTCGAGTTCACGTCCACCACGGGGGCGAAGTTCATGTGCACCCCCACCGCCCGAGCCTCCTGGGCCGTGATCCGGGCCATCTCCCGGGTGTAGGCCTCGTCCCCGATGGCACCGAAAGCCATGGTGGGCGGAAAGCTGGTCCCGCCCCCCTGGGCCAGGAGGGAGGGAAGGGCGTACGAGTGGTTGATCCGCATTCCCGGCCCGCCGCTCTCGAAGTCCGAGGAGACCAGCAGGGGAAGGCGCGCCGCCTCCTGGAGAGCGTTCAGCTTCGCGGCGTAGGAATGGGGGGTTCCGATGGAGATGACCACCCCTCCGATCCCCTGCTCCACCCACTCCAGGAGCTCCAGGAACTCCGGGTCCGTCCGGCTCTGATAGCCACCCGGAATCCAGGGGAAAACGAGCTGGGCCGCCGTCTCGCGGAGGTCCATGCCGGCCAGGGCCTCATCCACCCACTCGCCGTCCGGAAGGGCCGGAGAGGGGTCACCCGTCGGGGCCGGCTCCCGGGCGCAGGAAAGGAAGAGGGCCACCGAGAGGAGGACCAGGCCACCCCGGACGGTTCCCCACCATGACACGCATCTCGCGCGGTGGAAGCGGGTCATGGGCATCCCTCTCCCCCGGACGGGTTCGCCAGGGCGCCGAGCCGAAGCCCCGCCCCCATCGGATCCTCATCCGTGATCCGGGTGGGCGCCGTGCCCTCGACGGCCACTTCCCCCAGGAGGGCCCGGGCAGCCGCCCGCTGGCTCGACTCGGAGCTCCCCCACGCCAAGAGGTACGCCCGGACATCCGGAAACTCCCGGAGGAGGTACGGGTTGCCGAAGGAAATCATGACGTGGGGTACCCCGATGCCGTGCAAATCCTCCACGAACTCCACCAGCTCGTCCGGGAGTGAGACGCCGGTCTCGCTGTACGCGGCCGCTGCCACATAGGCCGAAACCACCACCAGGTTCGCATCCCGGGCCCGGTCCAGCAGATCCTCGTACTCCCGCGGAGAGCTCCCCCGGGTGAGTTGAACCGTGGACAGGTTCCTGTAGGTGGAACGGAGCTCGGCGTTGAAGAAACGCCCCTCCAGGAGGCCGTTGGCCCTCCGGTAGGTCACCGAGAGGACGTCCGCGCCCGGGGTCCCGAGCAGGGGAAGGAGGTCACCTCCGTTCCGGAGGAGGGTCAGGGAGGCTTCGGCCAAGCTCCGGGCGGCCTCCTCGTGCTCCTCGATCCCCACGGTTCTGTGTACGGCCTCCACGTCCACGGTTCTCCGTCGATGGAGCTCCATGCTCTCCTTGGCCCGGAGGATTCGGAGGACCGAGGCGTCGATGCGCTCCTCCTCGATCCGCCCGGACAGAACCGCCTCCATGATGGCGTCGATGGCTGTCCCTGCGTCCGGAGGCATGAGGACCACGTCGGCTCCGGCCTCCACCGCCCGCACCGCGGCCTCACCCCGGGAGTGGAGGCGTTCGATGGCGTTCATGTTCATGGCGTCGGTGAAAACCAGGCCCTCGAAGCCCATCTCCTCCCTCAGAAGTCCGGTGAGAACCTCCCGGGAAAGGGTGGCGGGAACCCGGCCCCCTCCCGTGACCCCGGGCATGGCGATGTGGGCCGTCATGATCGCCCCCATCCCGGTGTTCACGGCCTCCCGGAAGGGGAGAAGCTCCACCTCCTCGAGCCGGCCCCGGTCCACCTCCACGATCGGGAGCGCCAGGTGCGAATCCACATCGGTGTCTCCGTGGCCCGGGAAGTGCTTCCCCGTGGCCAGCGCCCCGTGCTCCTGCATTCCCCGCACGAAGCAGGAGCCCAGCTCGGCCACACGACGAGGGTCTTCCCCGAACGACCGGGTGTTGATGATCGGGTTGTCCGGATTGTTGTTCACGTCAAGGACCGGGGCGAAGGGCACGTGGATCCCCACCGCCCGGGCCTCCAGGGCGGTGATCCGTCCAATTTCGTAGGCAAAGAGACCGGATCCGGCGGCCCCGACCGCCATGAGAGGCGGGAAGTCGGTGGCGCCTCCCAGGTCCTGGCCTCCGGGAGTGTGGACCGCGCCTCTCAACCGGAAGCCGGCCCCGGTCTCCAGGTCCGCGGCCACGAGGAGGGGCAGATGGGCCCGTCGCTGGAGGACGTTGAGCTTCGTGGCCACGTCCACCGGGGTGCCCACCGAGACGATGACCCCGCCGACCCCCTCGTCTTCCACGAGCTCGACGATCCGCTCCATCCGATCGGACCCCTCGGGAGCGTAGTCGCCCAGGACGAAGGGCATGATCATCTGGCCCACTTTTTCTCGGAGCGTGAGCTCCTCCAGAGTGGCCCGGGCCCAGGCGTCGGGACCGTCGATGGTCCCCCGGGGCAGAGGAAGGGGGGTGGCATCCATGGGCCGGTCCGGGGGCCGGACCGGAGGAAGGCCGGTCTCCAGGTTCGTCCCGGGCTCCTCAGCAGGGTCCGCGCGAGCCTCCTCGGGCGCTTCCCGTTCCTCGGGCGTTTCCGGCTCTTCCGCCGGAGCGGGCGGATCCGGGGAAGGAGCGGCACAACCGCCCGAAGCCAAGACCGGGAAGGCGAGAAAGCTCAGAAGGAGCCCGGCCCACCGAGCCGCCGCGAAAGGGCCGGGGCCGCGGGAGCCGAACTCGAAGGAATTCAGAACGTTCATGGACCTCTAGAGGGGAGCAGGGGGTGCCAATGAGTAGCTTCGAGCGGACGAGCGCCCCCCGGTCCGACCCGGGCATGACGGAGAAGCTTCCCCCGGACGCCGTCCAACCGAACCGGAAACGGACGGAAACTGGAACTTAGGAACGCTTTTATGACGCGACAATC
>SKSR01000356.1 GCA_007122885.1 Gemmatimonadota bacterium | reverse complement strand
TTCCTGAGGACGGTGTGCAGGATACCCCCGTTCCGGTAGTACTCCAGGTCCACGTCCGAGGCCAGCAGGACGTCGGCCTTGAAAACCACCTCGCCGCCGTTCTCCTTCCGGGCCTTCACCTGCACCTCTCCGTTGGGAGTGAGGCCCTTCTCGATACCTTCGATGTGGAACGTCTCGTCCCCCGTGAGCCCTAGGCTCTCCACCGAATCCCCTTCCTTGAACTGAAGGGGCAGGACGCCCATCCCCACCAGGTTGCTCCGGTGGATCCTCTCGTAGCTTTCCGCGATGACGGCCCGGACCCCCAGGAGGGCCGTGCCCTTGGCCGCCCAGTCCCGGGAGCTTCCCGCGCCGTACTCCTTTCCGGCCAGGACCACCAGCGGTGTGTCCTCCTTCTGGTACCGCATGGCCGCATCGTAGATCGTCGTCGTCTCTCCGGAAGGGAAGTGGAGCGTATAGCCCCCCTCCTTTCCGTCCAGGAGCAGGTTCTTGATGCGGACGTTCCCGAAGGTCCCCCGCATCATGATCTCGTGGTTCCCCCTCCGGCTTCCAAAGGTGTTGAACTCCCAGGGCTTCACACCCTTCCCCTGCAGGTACTTCCCGGCCGGTTCGTCCTTGGGAATGGCTCCTGCCGGGGAGATGTGGTCCGTGGTCACCGTGTCCCCGAGAAGGGCCAGGACCCGGGCTCCCTGAACGTCCCGGGGGTCCTCCGGCGTTAGCTCCATGCCATCGAAGAAAGGGGGCTGTTGGATGTATGTGGAGTCCGGGTCCCACTCGTACAGGCCCGTGTCCTCCGGGACGGGGAGGGACTTCCAGAGATCGTCCCCCTCGAAGACCTCGCTGTAGCGTTCCCGGTACATCTCCGGCTTCAGGGAAGAGGTCACCGTCTCCTTGATCTCCTGGGCCGTGGGCCAGATGTCCTCCAGGAACACCGGCTTGCCGTCCCGGTCACGGCCCAGAGGTTCGTTGTGCAGATCGATGTCGATGCGGCCGGCCAGGGCGAAGGCCACCACGAGCATGGGGGAGGCCAGGTAGTTCGCCCGGACCAGGGGATGGATCCTGGCCTCGAAGTTCCGGTTCCCGCTCAGGATGGAGGAGACCACGAGCCCCTCCTCCTCCACCGCCTTGGCGATGGGTTCAGGCAGGGGGCCGGAGTTGCCGATGCAGGTGGTGCACCCGTAGCCCACCACTTGGAAATGGAGCTCCTCCAAATAGGGGAGGAGGCCCGACATCTCCAGGTAGTCGGTCACCACCTTGGAGCCCGGAGCCATGCTCGTCTTCACCCACGGCTGGACCTGAAGGCCCCGCTCCAGGGCCTTTTTGGCCACCAGTCCCGCACCCACCATGACCGACGGGTTCGACGTGTTGGTGCAGCTCGTGATGGCTGCGATGACGATGCTTCCATCGCCCAGCTCCACCTTCTGGCCGTCTTCCAGCTCGACCTCGGAGACGCGATGGTTCTTGCGACGGGTGGGGTGGGCGGCCACGGTGGCCCCGGCAGCTCCCCCGGCCCCATCCACCGGAACGTCCGCCGTTCCCTGGGTGGCTGCCGCAGGACTCGCTCCACCCTCGCTGCCCCACTCCTCCGTGGAAAGGGCGTCGGCGGGCGGGTCCTCATCGGGCAAGGTGAAGCCCTCGGGGAGGAGGCCCGGAAGGTCCTTTCCGAAGGAACCCGGCAGGTTCGCCAGCGAGATCCGGTCCTGAGGCCTCCGAGGTCCGGCCACGCTGGGTTCCACGGTGGAGAGGTCGAGCTCCAAGAGCTCCGTGTACTCGGGGATGGGGCTGTCATCGGTCCGGAACAGTCCCATCTCCTTGGAGATGCGCTCCACGCGCTTGATGTGTTCCGGCTCCCGGCCCGTTCCCTCCATGTACCGGAGGGTCTCCTGGTCCACCGGGAAGAAGCCCACGGTGGCCCCGTACTCGGGGGACATGTTGCCAATGGTGGCCCGATCCGGGAGGGGGAGGGTGCTGAGGCCGGGACCCACGTACTCCACGAAACGGCCTACCACCCCGTGCGCTCTCAGCATTTGGGTGACGGTGAGGACCAGGTCGGTGGCCGTGGCGCCCTCCTGGAGCTCGCCGGTGAGCTTCACTCCCACCACCTCGGGGACCAGCATGTAGTAGGGCTGACCCAGCAGCACGGCTTCGGCCTCGATACCACCCACTCCCCACCCCACCACACCCAGGCCGTTGATCATGGGAGTGTGGGAGTCCGTACCGACTACGGTATCCGGGAAGGCCAGAGACGTACCGTTCTCCTCCCGACGATGAACCACCGACGCCAGGTACTCCAGGTTCACCTGGTGGACGATCCCCGTCCCGGGGGGCACCACGCTGTAGTTGCGGAAGGCCTTCTGTGCCCAACGGAGGAGAGCGTAACGCTCCCCGTTTCGCTCCATCTCCCGCTCCACGTTCTTCCGGTACGCCTCGGCGGTGCCGAAGTAGTCCACCTGCACCGAGTGGTCGATGACCAGGTCCACGGGAACGACGGGATTGATCTTCTCCGGGTCTTCACCCATCTCGGCGAGGCCGGCCCGCATGGCGGCCAGATCCACCACGGCCGGAACTCCGGTGAAGTCCTGGAGCACCACGCGGGTGGGCATGAAGGGGAAATTTTGCCCGGCGTTGGTGGGACTCCAGCTCGCCACCCTGCGGACGTCCTCCTCGGAGACGTACCCCTTTCCCGCATGGCGAAGGACGTTCTCCAGAAGGATCCGGATGGAGTAGGGAAGACGGTCGATCTGGGCGATCCCCTCCTCCTCCAACTTCCCGATTCTGTAGTACGAAGTGGACCCCTCGTCGAGGTCCACGGACTCCAGGGCTCCGAATGGATCCTTCAGGCCGTCACTCACGGTCTATCCCCTCTCTGGTTTATGTTCCCGGCAGCGCTTCCTCCGATGGCGGCCACGTCCGGCTCCCGGGGGACCCGGATCGCGGCTCCAGATCAATAGAATAGAAAAAAAGGGTGTCCGACGACACCCGCAGGACGGGAGCCGCCGGCGCCGGGGCACCGTGAGCGTGCTCGCCCGTCACAGCGTCCATTCACTTCGCTCTCGTCGGGGATCCAGCTCGGGCGGATGGAGAGGGAGGAGGGTGATCGGTAGGTGCCCGGGTGCCGACAGCCATTGGTTGGGGAGAGGAGAACGGACGTTTGTCCACCGGAACGACTCTTCAGGGTGGGGGTTCCTTGCTGGCACGCGGTGGGACCGCCAGAGCCTCAGATCGGCGGCCGCTTGCGAGTAGTTCCTCCCCCGCACACGCGGGGATCGGCGAGGGAGGGTGCCGGGGCGCGAGCCGCGCCTCGGCCGTGGAACGGGACCTTTGGACCGAGGAGGAAGATCCATGGCCTTCAAGGCCGTGAGCCCTACCACCGGAGAGGTCATACGGGAGCAGCTTCCCCATTCCCTGGAGGAGGCTCAGGAAGCGATCGATTTGGCCCAGGATGGGCTTCGCCACTGGAGCAGGACGCCCTTCGAGAACCGGGCCCGGCTCCTCCGCACCATGGCCGGGCTCCTGGAGCAGCGGACGGACCGATACGCTCGCCTCATCGCCCAGGAGATGGGAAAACCCATCTCCCAGGGGGTGGCGGAGGTGGAGAAGTGCGCCCGGGCGTGCCGGTTTTACGCCGAGCGCGGAGAGGAATTCCTGGCCTCGGATGTGGAGGAGGAGGGGGAGACCCGGAACGTGGTGGCCTACCGGCCGCTGGGGGTGCTCCTGGCCATCATGCCCTGGAACTTTCCGTTCTGGCAGGTCTTTCGGTTCACCGCGCCGGCCATCATGGCCGGGAACACGGTGCTTCTCAAGCCCGCCCCCGGGGTTCCCGGATGCGCCCAGGCCGTTCAAGATCTTCTACGCGAAGCGGGTGTTCCGGCCGCGGTCTTTCAGACTCTGTTCGTGGAGCTACGGGAGGTTCCGCACCTCATCGCGGATCCGAGGGTGAGGGGTGTGACCCTGACCGGGAGCACGCGGGCGGGCAGGTCCGTGGCCGAGCTCGCCGGACGGAACCTGAAGAAGACCGTTCTCGAGTTGGGGGGGAGCGACCCGTACGTGGTGCTCTCCGATGCGGACCTGGACGTGGCGGTGGAGGCGGGCGTACGGAGCCGGCTCCTCAACGCGGGCCAGAGCTGCATCGCCGCCAAGCGCTTCATCGTGGTGGAGGAGCTTCGCGAGGCCTTCCAGGACCGGTTGGTCGAGAAGATGAAGGAGGCCACGGTGGGGAGCCCCACGGACCCGGAAACCGACGTGGGGCCCCTGGCCCGGGAGGATCTGAGGGCCGAGCTCCACCGGCAGGTGCGGGAGAGTGTGGAAGGGGGTGCCAAGCTGCTTCTGGGCGGAGAAATTCCGAAGGGTCCAGGCTGGTACTACCCCCCTTCGGTTCTCACGGAGGTGGGGCCCGGGATCCCCGCCTACCAGGAGGAGCTCTTCGGCCCTGTGGCGGCCATCATCGGCGCGGCCGACGACCCGGAGGCGATTCGGGTAGCCAACGACAATTCCTATGGGCTCGGTGCGGCGGTCTTCACCCGGGACCGGGCCCGGGGCGAACGGATCGCCGTGGAGGAGATCGAGGCCGGCGCCTGCTTCGTCAACGACTTGGTGAGGTCCGACCCGAGCCTTCCCTTCGGCGGGGTCAAGGACAGCGGGTACGGGAGGGAGTTGTCCCACTTTGGGATCCGGGAGTTCGTCAACGTGAAGACCGTCTCGGTCCGGTGAGCCCGGCCTGAGTCCATCCGTGTCCGTCCGCGTCACTTCGTTCTCGCGGAGGGGCCTCGGGCCGCACGGAGCTACCCGGTGACCACATCTACCACCTCCTGGATCCCCATGCCTCCAAAAAGGTGCTCCGGGTCCAGTCGGTGGGTGCCCTGGATCCTGCGAACGGACCCCGAGCGGGCCCGGATGACCAGGCTCTCGGTGGTGACCCCCCGCTCTCCGTCGTAACGAACGCCCTCCAGGGCCACTCCGTCCGTGATGGCCGTGGCGGCGAAGAAGGCGTCGTCGCCGGCCACGAGCTCGTCCAGCCCGATGACCCGGTGGAGTTCGTCTGGTGTGAGTTCGGCTTCCAGGCGCTCTCGCTCATGCTTCTTTTGAGGCGCCCGGACTCCCTCCATCCCTCCTCCCAGGGCCTTCGTGGCCGCTGCCGCCACCACGCCCTCGGGCGTTCCCCCAATTCCCATCAGGAGATCGATTCCCGTACCCGGAGTAGCTGCCAGCAGGGCGCCCATCACGTCTCCCTCTCCGTGGAGCGCCACCCGGGCTCCAGCTTCCCGGATCCGGACAACCAACTCCTCGTGGCGGGGCTTGTCCAGGACGAAAACGGTCAGGTGCTCCACAGGCCGTTCCAACGCCTCGGCCACCCGGCCCAGGTTCTCGGCCGGGCTGGCCCGTATGTCGATGGCTTCCCGGGCGGCCGCGCCCACCACGAGCTTGTCCATATAGAAGGAGGTTCCCGGCTCCCACATACTGCCGCGCGGGGCCGCAGCGATGACCGAGATGGCATTCGGTCGGCCGTTGGCCAGAAGCCGGGTCCCCTCCACCGGGTCCACGGCCAGGTCCAGGTGCGGAGGGTCGCCCGTCCCCAGTGCCTCTCCATTGTACAGCATCGGTGCCTGGTCCTTTTCCCCTTCTCCGATGACCACAAATCCGGACATCCGGACCGTGGCCAGCGCTGCCCTCATGGCCTCCACCGCGGCCCGGTCCCCCCCGACCTTGTCACCCCGGCCCATGTGGGGCGCCGCCGAGAGGGCCGCGGCCTCCGTAGCCCGGACGAGCTCCATTCCCAGGTTCCGGTCGATTCGCCCGGTTCCGGTGGTCGAAGGAATCGATTGTTCGCTCATCCAGGGTTCCTCCCCTCGTGGAGTGTCCTCCCAAACGGGCTCCGGTCGAGGCGTCGTTCCTCCATCCGAACCCGAAGGTCCACGGGATCCTATGGACGAGACGGGCTCCCCACCACCGGCGGGGGCTGCGGAGAGAGGTCGGATCGGCGTGCAGGGGGGCGCTCGAGGCACGGTCCCACTCCCCAAAGCGCCGCCGAACCCCTAGGTTTCTCCCGGCGGCTCGGTGTCGGGGGAGCTGGGCTGGAACGCTGGCCATGGACCTTCGGGTGAAGGCTCCATCGGCGCCGGCGGCGGTGCCCGGCTCCGCCAGCTGCGGGCTCCACACCCTGGCCGGGGTGGCGGAATTGGTAGACGCGGAGGTCTCAAAAACCTCTGGGAGCAATCCCTTGTGGGTTCGAGTCCCACTCCCGGCATGTTTTGGGGCACAACGAGTTACGTCGATGTCGCGGCGAGTTGTCCACAGCCAGAATGCCCCCGTTTGGACACATTTTGGACACATCCTGGGGCGTAAGAAGAGGCCCGCGGGCGCAGCGGCCCCGGGCCTTCCGCCTCCCGTCAGCTCTCCGCCAGCGCCTTGAGCGCGCGGTCGTCCCTCTCCTCGACGAGCGCCAGTAAGTCCTCGGACACGAGGTGGGTGTAGCGCATCGTGGTCTGGAGGTCGGCGTGCCCCATCGCCTTCTGGACGAGCACGGGGCTCTTTCCTTCGGCGAGCCAGGTGGTGACCCGTCGGTGCCGAAGGTCGTGCTGGTTCAGCTCGCCGGGAAGGTTC
>SKSR01000088.1 GCA_007122885.1 Gemmatimonadota bacterium | reverse complement strand
CATGAGCAATACGGCCAGAAGGAACCGGATCTCCATGCTCATGGTGCGGCTCCCTCCCGACCCACGCGGGCACCACCCCGATCCTTCCGCCCCACCTCGCCCGCGCCGGGCACCGGGTCATGACCCCACCCGCCGAACGGACCGCAGCGCACGAAGCGCCGGATGAAGAGCCAACCTCCCCGAAGGACCCCGTGGCGCTCCACCGCCTCCCGGGCATAGGCGGAGCACGTGGGGGTGAACCGGCAGGCGGGGGGGGTGAAGGGGGAGATCCCCACCCGGTAGAACCCGATCAGGAAGAGGACGAGCCGTTTGAACACAGCGCTTCCGTAAACTCCACTAGCTGGAGGCGAAGCTCCTCGAAGGTGGCCCGATACGCCCGGACCCGGGCGCGGACCAGGATGTCCCGATGGACCCCGGCTTCCCTCAGTCTGGGGAGTATCTCCACCCGTCCGATCTCCCGGAGCCGCCGACGGAGCAGGTTTCGGTCCACGATCCTGTGGCCGTGACGGGGGACGATGATGCCGTAGCGGGGCCATGTGAATGGAGAGGGCGCCTGGAAGATGTCCAGAAGGGGTGTTCGGTTTCGGCGACCCCGGCGGAGGACTCGACGTATCTCGCCGCCCTTCCGGACCCGGCTCGCCGGTGGAAAGCGGTGCCGCCGGGGGGAGACCCGTGAGCCCCCGACCTCCACGGCACGCCTACTTGGAACCGATCTTCACCGTCAGGCGCCGTCGGCCCCGCTTTCTCCTGCGGTTCAAGGCCCTTCGTCCACCCTTTTTCTTCATGCGGGCGCGAAAGCCGTGCTTGTTCGACCGCTTCCGGTTCCGCGGGTTATACGTCGGCTTCATGGCTCGATGCTCGTCCCGATTCGAGTCCGGGGTGCAGGTTGGAGATGAGCAAGGTAAGGTATCCGAGAGCGAGGAATAGAGTCAAGGTTGCCATCGCCGTGGGGCCTCCATCCAGGGGTTTTCCCCTGCGGATTGACTTTTCCACACCCCCGCCGTAGGGTTGACCCCCCCTTGCCGGGATGTGGCTCGTCGAGGTCGATCACCGCACTAATCCGGTACCGTATGGAGCTCACCGCCCCGGAACTCTGGTCGCGCGCCCTCGAGGCGGCTCGGAGCCGGTTGCCGGAGCAGAGCTTCCGGACGTGGCTCTCCGCCACCACAGCCACCGGCCTGACGGACAGCGAGCTCCTGGTGGACGCTCCCAGCGAGTTCCACGCCCAGTGGCTGGAGGACAAGTACGGAGCCCGCATGCAAGGAATCGTGGGGTCCATCCTGGGCCGTCCACTGAAGGTCCGCTTCCGGTATTCCGGTCGGTACGACGAGGAGGCCTTCCCCTCGGTCGAGGTGGCCGCCCCCACGGACTCCCATCCGAAGCCCTCCCCCTCAGGCGAACCGAAGGAACGGGAATCGAAGGATCACCCCCGAGACCCGGCGGCCCAGGCCGGAGGCCGGAGGGCCACCGATCTCAACGAGCGCTACACCTTCGCTCGGTTCGTGGTGGGGAACAACAACCAGCTCGCTTCCGCCGCCAGCCACGCCGTCGCCCAGAAGCCGGCCCGGGTCTACAACCCCCTTTTCGTATACGGCGGAGTGGGTCTGGGGAAGACGCACCTCATGCACGCCATCGGCAACGAGATCGTCCAGAGGGATCCCTCGAAGCAGGTGGCGTACGTTCCCACCGAGCAGTTCACGAACGAGCTCGTCTCCGCCATCCAGGAAGGGACCACCGGCAGCTTTCGGAGGCGGTACCGGGAGATGGACCTCCTCCTGGTGGATGACATCCACTTCCTGGCCAGAAAAGAGGCGACCCAGGAGGAGTTCTTCCACACCTTCAACGCACTCTACGACGCACGAAAGCAGATCGTCCTGACGAGCGACCGGCCCCCCAAGGAGATCCCCGGGTTGGAGGACCGGCTCGTTTCCCGTTTCGAGTGGGGCTTGGTGGCCGACATCAAGAGCCCCGATTACGAAACCCGTGTGGCCATCCTCCGGAAGAAGGCCGACGATGACCAGCTCGTGCTGGACGACGAGGTCATCGACTTCATCGCCCGCTCCTGCACCTCGTCCGTGCGGGAGTTGGAGGGGGCGGTCATCAAGCTCCTGGCCTACTCCTCCCTCAGAAAGGAGGAGATCAACCTGAACCTGGCCCGGACGGCCCTGGCCTCCATGCTTCCCGGCGGAGCCTCCGGCGGCGCCGAGCCGCTCACTCCCCAACGGATCCGGGACGCGGTGGCCACCCACTGGAACGTTCCCGCGGCCGCCCTGAGCTCCAAGCGCCGAAGCCGGGAGATCGCCCTTCCGCGGCAGGTGGCCATGTACCTGATCAAGGAGCTGCTCGATCTCTCGCTCGTCCGGATCGGCGAGTTCTTCGGAGGGCGCGATCACTCCACCGTGATCCACTCCATCCGGAAGGTCGAAAAGGCCCTGCCCGACGACGAACGGCTCCGTTCCTCCGTGAAGGAGCTTCGCGAGCGGCTCGGCGCCCCGGGAGAGTGAGGGGCCGGGACCGCTATGGAAGACCAGGTGGAATGGATGTGCAACGGACTGTGGAGATGGTGAAATCCGGCGTTCCACGTCCCGGCACCGTGGAAAGGCCCACACCTCTCCCCAGGCTCTCCACCCTTTCTCCACGGACCCCCGGATCGACGGATGGTGGTGTGCCTGGCCCCTTTTTCCTATCCTTCCCCACCAATGTTCACAGATCCACATCCCCTACTACTGCGACGGTTCTTATTGAATCGTGAACCACCAATAGAATCTCCCTGTGGAGAATGCGCGCCGGACGAGGGTCGGTACCGGAAAACCCATGAGCCGCCCACGCTGACCACTTGAAGCCCCTGGAGCTCCGATGAACTGCACCATCACGCGACAGAACCTGCATGAAGGGCTCGCGGCGGTCTCCGCCAGCATTCCTGCGAAGAGCACCCTTCCGGTCCTTTCGAACATCCTGTTCGAAGCCGACGACGAAGGCGTCCGCATGAGCGGGACCGATCTGGATGTGGGAATCCGCGTCCGGGTTCCGGCGGAGGTGACCACACCAGGGAGCCTGACAGCCCCGGGAAAGAAGCTTCAGGAAATCGCGAAGGCCCTACCCGACGAGCCCGTGGAGGTGGCCACTCAGGGTGAGCAGATCCAGCTCCGCTGTGGCCGGAGTCATTTCAAGCTGAACGGACTTCCCAGCGATGACTTCCCCACCTTGCCACAGGTCGAGTTCGAAGGGGGATGGAGTGTGGGTGGGGATGTGCTTCGCTCTCTGATCCACCACACCTCTTTCGCCGTTTCCACCGAGGAGAGCCGTCCGATCTTGAACGGGGTCCTCTGGGAGCTCCGGGACGGGCAGATGCGGATGGTGGCGACGAACGGACACCGTCTCGCCAGGATGACCGTTCCGGCCGGACAGGCAGACGCGGCCAGCGAGCAGCTCATCGTGCCCCCTTCGGCTCTCCAGCAGGTGCAGCGCCTCTTCGGGAACGAGCAGGAGGTCACCATCGGAAAGGGAGGGAACCACCTGGGCTTCCGGTCGGGATCCACGGAAGTCTACACCCGGCTCATCGAGGGAACGTACCCGAACTACGAGCAGGTCATTCCCAAGGACAATGACAAGTGGGCCACCGTGGAGAGGGACGGACTCATGGCGGCCGTCCGGCGCATGGCGGTGGTGGCCAGCGACCAGACCCACCGGATTCGAATGTCCCTGGAACAGGACCGGATGAAGTTGGACGTCCTCACACCGGACCTGGGCGAGGGACGCGACGAGCTCGAAGTCCAGTACGAAGGGGAAACCCTCCAGATCGGCTTCAACGCCAATTATCTCCTGGAGGTCCTGCGCTATATGGACACGTCGGAGGTCCGGATGGGCTTCAAGGCCCCTGAACGGGCGGCCACCCTGGAGCCGGTGAAAGCGAATGGGGAGGAGGAGGGAACCGACTACCTCTGCCTCGTCATGCCCCTGCGGCTCCTGGATTGAATGGGGCCCCGGCCCCGGTCTTCCACGGGGCCCTCGGACCCATCACGCTTCCGGATCCCCGGCCAGGAGCTCCGGTGCCGTGAAGAGGGGCAGGAGGGAAAGACCCTCGTCGGCCAACGCTTCACCGCCTCCACCCAGGCGGTCGACCAGCGCTAGGACCCCGAGAACGTGGCAGCCCAGCTCCCGAAGGGCATGGACGGCCGCCAGAGCGCTCCCGCCGGTCGTGAGTGTATCCTCCACGACCACTACCCGACTCTGCGGGCCTATGGGCCCCTCCACCCTCCGGCCGTGGCCATGCTCCTTCACTTGTTTCCGTACCGTGAAGGCGTCCAGGTCCGAGCCTTCGATCCGGCTTCGGTGGGCGATGGCGCACGCGATGGGATCCGCTCCCAGGGTCAGGCCGCCCACGGCGTCGCCGGCCCATCCCTCCTCCTCCAGGGCGCGAAGCCCCACGTGACCCAGGAGCATCTGCCCCTCACCCGAGAAGGTGGTCCTTCGGGCGTCGATGTAATACGACGAACGCTCCCCACTCGCGAGGGTAAAATCGCCGAGTTCGAGGGAGCGCTCGATGAGGAGTGATTTGAGGCGTTGGCGATGATCCATCCCCAAGATTGGTCCAACTCCGATTCGGAGGTCAAGGGATCGGCCCCGGCGGGCCGGCTCCGAAGCGGGGGCCTCCGGGGGCTCCTCCTCATCCTCTTCTGTGCGCTCTCGGCTTGTGAGCCCGATTCAACGGGGCCCAACGATGGATCGCGGCTCGGCGCGAGCGGGGACGTCACCGTCCGGGCCGTCACCCCTCTCGAGGGTGGAGAGGGCACGTTGGAGCAGACCATCCTGTGGAGCTCGTCGGGGGCATGGGCCCTCCAGGAGCGGATCTCCTACCGGGGATTCCTGGGTGACGAACGGGTCGAGCGGAACCGGGGGGACCCGGCCACCCTGGCTCCGCAGTACGCGTCGTTCCTTCGGGATCTCCATGAAAGCTCGGAGGTGGGGATCTTTCCGGTGGGTTTGAACCCCGACCTGGATCCCACGTGCGAGGAGGAGCAGACGCGCTATCACTTCCGGATCCGGGACGACCGGACGGGAGAGGAGAGGGAGTGGGTGCGTTGCGCGGACGGCGACCTGTTCACCGCCGACCCGGGCGCCACGACTCCGGACCCGGAGGCATCGAGGGTGGTCCTGGCCGGCCAGCGACTCCGCCTCTCCACCGTGGGGCCCGGGGCTGGCTCCGCCTACGAGGGAAGCCTCCCGTTCGGGAGTCTCGATCGGGGCGACGATACGCCCCTCCAGCTCGATGGACCCAAGGTGTTCAGGGTTCCTGCCGGGGAGCTCGTCCAGACTCCGCCGGGCTGGCGGGACCTCTGGGCCGAGCACACCGAAGGGGACCGGGCCGCCCCCGACGTGGACTGGGGGACGGAGATGGTGGTGGTGGCGGCAGTGGGAGAACGGACGGAGGCAGGGGATTCGGTGGCGGTGCGCCGGATCCTTCGGGAGGAGACTTCCACCCGGGTGGAGGTGGTGGAGCGACGGCCCGGGGACTTCTGCTCGCCGGCACCCCGGAGCCAACACCCCTTCCACATCGTCGTGGCGCCCCGGACGAGCGAGCCGCTGCGCTTCGTCGACGTGGCCGTGGAGCGAGTGCCGTGCGGCATATGACCGTTCCCTGAGCTCCCGGAGCCTCCCGTGTCTCTCCGCCGGAAGTTCATCCTCGTTTTCGTCACCTTTTCCGTGCTTCTCACGGCGGTGGGCGGCCTCTTCGCATGGTACGCGGTGAGCAGCGCGCTGGAGAGCGAGCTGGACGAGAAGCTCGTCTGGGTGGCCGGAGCCGCGGCGGAGGTGGGGCTGGACGGAAGGCTTCTGCAGGAGCTCCGCCCGGGAGACGAGGGTACCCTTGTCTGGGACAGCAACCATGCCCGTCTCCGGGGCCTCCTGGAGTACGTGGACGAGGCCCAGATCTTCCGGAGGGACGGAACCCTCCTCGTCTCCTCGGAGCCGGCGGATTCCCTCCCCGTTGGCACCCGTCTCCACTGGCTGGACGCCTACGATGCCGAGCTGGAGGAGGCTTGGACCACCGGCGAAGCCACCACCCCCGTGTTCGAAGGCGAGGATGGCCGGTTCTACAAGTTCGGGTTCAAGCGCCTGGACGACTCGGAGGTCATCCTCTCGGTCCTCATGCCCGCCGATTACTTCGCTCCCTTGAATCGCTTCCGGCAGACCGTCCTTCTGGGATCGGTGGGAGGCGCCCTCCTGGCGGCCCTCCTCGCCGCCCTTCTGGCCACCAACGTGGTCCGGCCCCTGGAGCGGTTGAGCCGCTCGGCCCTGCAGATCCAGAGGGGCCGCATGGACCGGGAGGTGGCCCTGGAGCGGGGCGACGAGCTCGGCCGTCTCTCCCGGGCCATGGAGCGCATGCGGGTGGGCATCGTCCAACGGGACGAGCAACTCCGGCTCATGCTGGCCCAGGTGGCCCACGAAATCCGCAATCCCTTGGGCGGGCTCGAGCTGTTCGCATCGGCGGCGGCCGAGACGGAGGATCCGGACGAGCGTAAAGCGATCCTGGGTAAGGTCCGCAAGGAGGTGGATGTCCTCAATCAGATCATCGACGAATTTCTCGTCTTTGCCCGGCCCGTG
>SKSR01000217.1 GCA_007122885.1 Gemmatimonadota bacterium | reverse complement strand
CGGTGACGACCACGGGCCAGACCTTGAACGAAGCCACCCTGACTGCTTCGAACGGCCTCCGGGTGAGTCAGAAGACCCGCGTCGTGGAGGTCTCCGAGCTGGGGGCCGAGACTCGATCGACCCGCACGATCCGCAACGAAAATCGCTGTCACACAATCAACTACGACTACTTCGAAATCCTGGAGCGCTGGGAGGTCACCCTGGATGTGGTGGGCGTCCAGTTGGTGGCGCGGGTGCCCTTGCCCGAGATCGGGGAGATCGACGCGGCCTGGTTGCTTTGCAACGAGTGGCCGCTCCGGCGGCACCTTCTGGACCCCCTTTACGAAGAAGGATTCGCCGCAGCCCGCCTTCTCCTTTCCGAGAGCCGGTTCCGAGAGCGCGTGACTCTGCCTCCTCCAACTCCCACCCCGGGTGGCGGTGCCTCACCGGCAGAGGAGGACGCCCCCGTTCCGCCGGACCATCTCGGGGACGAGTTGCGGGTCTTGCTGGCCGCCATCCGAGGGGCCAAGCAGAGCCTTGCCGGTGTCCAGTTCCTCCAAAGCGATTGGGAGGATCTCTTCTCCTTCAACCCGACTCGGGTGCAGCGAGCCACCCGCAAGGCCACCCGGATCGCCACCCGAGAGTTCATCCTTTCCGTCTATCCCGGTCTCTTCGATCTCATCGACGACCTCCACTACCATCGGAATTCGTCCGGCCGGGAACTCTATCAACGCTTTTCCATCTTCCTGCAGCAGGTCCAGGCGAAGGGCGTGATGAACATCGTCGCTCGTCCTCTGAAGTGGGAGGCCTATCCGGTCTTGGCTCTGGGGTTCGACGACGACGGTCTGATTGGCGCCCTGGAGGCGGCTTCCCGCCGAGTCGAGGAGCTGCGGCCTGCAGTGAACGCCCAGGCCTCCGCCGATATTGTGCTCCCGGCTGCAGGCGCAAGCGGGACTGGGAACGGGGCGGGGGGGGGACCTCTTGGATGGTCACCCGCCCACCGTGGATGAGCTGGCGGATCAGGAGTTCGGCTCGCGAGCCCTGGCTGAGGCACGTGTGGAGCTGGACCGCCTGATCTGTCACATGACCCACAACCGCGACTACTACCTCACGATGCTCTACCTGGAGAAGGGCCCTCAGGGGTGGGACGAGATCCTCGAGGCTTCACCACATGCTCGAGACGTCGTGGATCTGAGGGTGCTCACCATACAGGACGGCTATGCCCTCTTTCCTCTGCGGAGTCGAGAACAAGAGGTGCGCGGACGGAGTCAGCTACTGGCTATGATCGAGGCCCTACGAGAAGGCATCGCACGATCGGCCACTTGTGTGACTCTCCCCACCCACGGAACCGTGCTGGAGTCCCGTCTCGGAGAGTGCAGTGCATGTGAACCCTTCATCGAGACGCACAGGGTGCATGACCTGGAGCTCAAGGCGGAAGAAGTGAAGCAGGCCCGGGAGGGAACCCGCCAGGGAGATCTCGAGAGCCAACGCCTGGAGGCCCGGTTGAGCCATACGCCTCCCCTTCTGGAGGGAAAGGACCCGTCCAAGCCCCCCTTGATCCACGTGAAGGTCCTGAAGCCCGATGGGAGCGAGTGACGGATGGGGTCCCCCTTCCGGCACGAGAAAGCGGACTCCGTGGACGGACCTCGGGAGGACGCTCTCCGAATCGACCGACCTGGAAAGCGCCGGGCTTCCTCCGCGCGGGTTACGGGGGGATGGAGTGGCCCCACCGAAGGCTCCATGGAAGGGCAGGATACGGTCAGCGACCGCGAGATCCTGGAGTTCTTCCGCGACGAGGTGGATGAAGCGCGTTTCCTCGAGCTCCTGGTTCGCGATTACGAACGAATACTTTTCCTGGAAGACGCCGAGGCGTTGGCCGCCTTCACCCGGGAGACCGTTCATCTATCCGGTCGATTGGTGCCACACTTCGATTCCAACGGGGATGGTGTCGCCCTCTTGAGTGCCCTCGAGCAGGATATCCGCCGAGCCGTGGCCCAGGCCGAGAACGATCCGGTCTTGCGCATCCGCTATGCCTACTCCGTATACCACGACTACGCTTCGGGGAGTCGCGGCGTTCGAGAATTGGTGCTGAGCGGATATCTCTCCGACTTCCTGCCGCTCGCAGCAGCGCGGGGGGGGAGTCGGGTCCGTCCTGCTCGAAGGCGGGACTCCAGATCCGGGGCCCCGCGCCCGCCAGGAGCGGTGATCCATCGCTGGACCGTGAAACCACCGGGAGTCGAGCACTTGGGGTCCGGCCGGATTCGAATCTTCACGGGCCAGTCACAGGCTACGCTTCAGGCTATGATCCGCACCGGTCTGAAGCCTGTCGCGCCGCGGCATCCCGGCCGGGCGCATTATGGCCGTGGGGTCTACACCTCCCAACAAAGGCCCATCGCCGAGAGCTACGCGAGCCAGCACGAGCGCGGGGTCGTGGCGGAAGCGGCCGTCAAGCTCACGAATCTGAAAACCTTGAACGTCGCGAAGGGCCCGGGGGCCCGAGCGTTCGAGAGGTATCTCGAAAGTGTTCCAGGTCTCCGTCGTGCATGGGAAGCCCACGAAAACCGGTATTACATCTTCGAGGCGTTCATCCACAGCTATGCCCCCGGAGTGGACATCGTCATCGCTCCACATGGAGCTGGGAATCAATTGGTCTTCCGATCCACCTCCGCACTGGAAGCCCTTCGGCTCAATGTGTCTCGGTAGCAGGCTGAGGATACGATCCGAGACTTCGATTCCGACGGACACGTACCAATCCTCGCCAGGACCTATGCCGAAGTCGGGGTTCGGCGATGTGGAGCTGAGCGCGGCCCGTCGCTTTGTCCGATCAGCGACCCTCCACCATGATCGGTCGGCTCGCTACCGCCGGATCCCGTCCTGGGAGGTCCAGGCTGAGGTGGAGGGTATACTCCCCCGGCTCCAGGTCGGGAAGCTCCAGGTGCAGGGCCCGGAAAAGGGTCTGAACCTCGTCTCGACCCGCTTCGTCGAAGCTGATCTCCACTGGATCGTCGGGATCCAGGATCCCCAGGAATTCGCCGACCTGCTGAAGGAATCCGGGACGACCCTCGGTAAAGCCCAGGGTTACCCGGGCCGTCTCCTCGAAGGCGAGCCCGTAGACCTCCCATGCCACGGCGAAGCGCTCCCCGGTCCTGATCCGGATGCCCCTCCTAGCCAGGGGAATGGCCTCGTCCAGGTCGTCGGGAAGCGGGGCTCCTTCCTCCAGTAGGAGGAGATCGGAGACCCCGGCCTGGCCTCGTTCCAGACGGTCCTGACTCACTCCCTGCCTGGCGCGCCAGGCAGCGCCGGCGCCCCGGTCCAGAACCTCCAGGCTGGAGACGTAGCGGCCGGTGGGTGCCCGAAGGGAGAGAACCCCTTCCCGGACGTCTCCTTCCACCGAGGCCGGCTCACCACCGTCTTCGGGAACGAGGAAGAGACCGGTCTTCGCCGGGCCTTGCCCCGCCGGGTCGGAAGGCGGTCCCTCTGGATCCGGGGCTGCTTGACTCCTGAAGGGATCGCTTCGAGCTGTGAAAGGATCGCCCTCCGCCTCGATCCGTTCGGGGGCTCCGGCCACCAGCGAGCCAGGGTCGGGCCGAAAGGCCCCCACCACGAGCAGGGAGTCACCCCGCCGGAACCGGGCCACCTGGGTCTCCAGCCCCCGGAAGTCCGGAGCGTACGAGGGCGCATACCAGGTCCGAGCTTCCCGGGGGGCCGTGATCCACGCCTCCGGGGGAATATCCGCCGGGCTCTCGAGGAACTCCTCCGGGAAGAGGTAGCCACGGCTCCCCGGGTGGTGGTGGCTCACGGTGCTCCGGGTGTCCTGGAGACCGGGGCCTCCGGTGGGCTGCTGGCTTCGGCTCCATCCGATCGACCGGCCGTAGCGCACCAGGCTCTCCTCCATGTCCTCTTCCCAAGGGAGCCGGAAGGGGTTTCCGGCCTCTTTTTTGAAGTGGGCCACCACCAACCGCGCGTAGTGGTCCGTGAGCCGGTCGTTTCCCTCCACCAGGAAAAGGGGATTGGAGAACCGCCAGAGCCGGTCCCAGACCTCCTCTCGGTCAACTCCGTTCTCCGGGCCGGCCTCTCGGTGGAACTGGCGCCCCTCCGCCGAGAGGATGTAGCGGGGAGTGGTCCAGCGCTCCACTTCGCTCTCCGGGAGCTCGGCCAGGGCCTGCTGGAAGGCGGCTTCGGCTCCCGGAAAGTCCTCGTCCACGTGGAGAGCGTAGCCCAGTAGGGCGTGGCACCACCAGGACTGTGGGAGGCCGCATTCCCGTGCCACTTGCGATGCCTGGAAGGTCCGACCGTCCTCGACCAAATAGCGGACGAGCTGCCCCAGGATCCAGGGGTCCCGAAACTGGTTCCACGCGTACGAGAGCTCCCCCAGCAGCTCCCGTCGGGCCATTTCGGTCTCCACCGGCTCCGGCGGAAAGTTCGCTTCGTCGGCCCCCCCGAACCAGTGGCAGAACCGCCCGATCCGCTCGTCGCATCGGAACCCCTCCACCCGGGTTTGGGGCGGTATCCGGCTTTGCCGGAACCCCTCGAACTCGTCCTGGAGCTCCCGGAGTTCCTGGACCAGTGAAGCCGAGTCGGCGGCGGCTGCTTCGTCCGTGCCTTGGGCTCGCCCCTCCATCGGACCGGCGAGAAGGAGGAGGGACGGCCCCATGGGGGCCAAAGCCGCGACCAGCAAGAGTCCGAAGACCCTGGTTGGCCCGGCCAAAGAAGTTTGTCCGGAGGTTGCCGCACCCTCGTGTCCGGAGATCTTCATCCAGAGGGATTTCATGGCACCTCCTCCACGCAAGGCTCGGCTGAGTTTCTGGAACCGCGAGAGCCCTTCCCCGCTCGGAAAGGACTCCTCCCGACCGCCTGGGTACTGCTTCCGGGGGCGGGGTTCGTCATCCTGGTTCGGCGCTTCGAGCACCACTGTCCGCCAAACGCCCTCAGCCCGGATCATGGTTCCTGGAAGAGCCAGGAGGACCACACGTCCGCGCTTCCTCCGGTGGCCCCCGCTAGTCGGTGCCTGGATCCGTATAATGTCACGGGGGGGCGTGGAAAAGGAATTGGAGCGGTACCCCTTCAGTGAACGCCTTCGGGCATGGGCATCCCCACCAGGATGGCGGTGAGGAGGACCACCCCCGCGGCCAGCCCCACCTCCGTCGCCGCCCAGCGTCTCACGGACCGGGCCCCGGGCTCCTCGTCCGCCTGCGCCAAGCCGTACCGCCAGTTCCGAAAGCCGATGAGGAGCACGCCCGCGGCGGTAAGGACCTTCAACGAGAGCACGCGACCGTATCCTGAAGCCCAGAGGTTCCGAAGCTCCCCCACGTGGAATCCGGAGAGCATCAGGCCGGTGAGGAGGAGGAGGGGAACGGACGCCAGGGCCAGGTAGGAGAAGGCCCTGAGCTGCCCGGCCAGGGCGCCGGATCCTTCTCGGCCCGGGAGCCGCAGGCCCACGATGAGGGCCAGGGTACCGATCCAGGCTCCGGCGGCGAGGGCGTGGACCGTGTCCATTGCCACGGCTAGAGGCGCCACCAACGGGACGGACATGGCGTGGCTCGAAAGGGAGAGGGTGAGGGCGAGAAGGAGGATTCCGGTCCCCGCTCCCTTCCAGGTCCGGGGAAGGGTGACGCCAGGGCCCGCCTCCGCTTCCTGCACCTCGCCGCCTTCCAGGGCGCGACGCTCCCGTTCCCTCTTCCCTCGAGCCCGGCGGGCGAGGAAGTGGAACGTTCCTGCCAGGAAAACCAGGAGGCTTCCCTGGGCCATCCACACCGATCCCCAGAACGTCTCCATCAGGAGAAAGCGTACATCGTCCCGCAGGGGAGCAAAGGGATCCCGGAACTCCATGACCTGAACCCCGAGTCGGACCAGCCATGTGCAGAGCAGGATGTTCGTCACCCAGAAGGCGACCCGGGTCAGCCGGCATTCCACTTTTCGCATGAGGGGGCGGAGAGGTGGGGGTTGCCAGGGCGCCACGCATCCCCGCCAAGCTACCGCACCCACCAGGAGGAGGACGCCGCAGAAGAGGAAGGCGCGCTGCAGGGGGGGGAGGAGGGTCTCGATCACGGGGCTATATGGGAACTCAGCAGGCGATCCGGATCCCCGGCGGGGCCACGGAGACCCGAGGGGCTCCGGGCGGCTTGGACGGTGTGGACCTCCTTCCGGTCCTCACCCTTCCTCCACCACCTCCACGGTCACCGAAACCTCCAGGGTCTCGGTTCCACCCCCGTCCGTGATGACCCCGGACGTGGGGGTCGCGTCCCGGTAGTTCCGCCCTGCGGCGACCCGGATGTGATCCAGCTCCGTATAGATCCCGTTCGTCGGGTCCAGGCCCCGCCACCCCCTCCACGGCAGGTAGGTTTCCACCCAAGCGTGGGAAGCCTCGGCCTGACGCTCTTTCTCGTAGTCCCCGCCGGTGTGCAGGTAGCCCACCCGGTACCGGGCGGGTACTCGCTCCAAGCGCGCCAAACATATGAGAAGGTTCGCCAAGTCCTGACACACCCCCCTGCGATTGCGGAACACCTCATACGGGGTGGTATCGAAGCCGGTAGCCCCAGGGGTGTAGGTGATCTCCCTGTGCAGGGCCCGGTTCATGTCGAGGAGGGTGTCGATGAGATCGAAGTTGTTGCCCTCCACGAACCGTCGGGCGTATGCG
>SKSR01000149.1 GCA_007122885.1 Gemmatimonadota bacterium | reverse complement strand
GATAGGGGAGCGTAGGCCGTCCACCCGGCCCCCGACGCCCCACCCTCCACGAAGAAGCTGGCCAGCATGAGGATGCCCGCGGGCACCGCCAGCCAGAAGGAAAGCATGTTCAGACGCGGGAAGGCCATGTCCGACGCGCCGATCTGGAGCGGGATCAGGAGGTTGCCGAAGACCCCCACCAGAAGGGGCATGATCGCGAAGAAGATCATGAACGTCCCGTGCATGGTGACCAGGGCGTTGTAGAACTCCGGGAGGATGATGCCCCCTGGGGCCACCATGGTCTCGGGGAAGAGGCCTCCTCCAGGCATCCCCTCCCCCGGAAAGCCCAGCTGCCACCGCATCATTACCGCCAGGATTCCCCCTAGCATCAGGAAGAAGAGGCTCAGGACGAGGAACTGGATGGCGATGATCTTGTGGTCCGTGGAGAAGATGTACTTCCGAAGGAAGGACATCTCCTCATCGTCGTGGTGCTCGCCGGCATACGGCGGAAGGTCCCAATCCGTCTTCGCTGCCCGAGTAGCGCTCATCGTCCCCAAGCTCCCCTTCCGGTGCCGTTCCCCTGGGGGGGTCCCCGATGCGGGGTCCTCCCACCCTCGCCGTCAATCGAGCTCGGCATCGTCCCCCTCCAGCTCCTCGGCGGCGGCGTACCCCTCCACTCGCGGTGCCTCCTCGCCCCGATGTCGGGCGATCCGCTCCGCCTCCCACGCCTGAAAGTCCTCCTCGGTGTGAACCACGACCACACCGTCCATCCGGTAGTGGCCGATCCCGCACAGCTCGGCGCACCCCAAGGTGTACTCTCCCGGCTCGGTTACCTCGAACCACACCTGGAGCGTCATCCCCGGGACGGCGTCCTGCTTCAGGCGAAAGTCCGGGACGTAGAAGGAGTGGATCACGTCTTCGGCCTCCAGGTGGATGAGCACGGGCTCGTTCACCGGAACGTCCACCCGGTTCAGAACGACGAAGTCGTCCTCTGTGCCCAGCTCCCCGTCGGCTCCGGGATGAACGGCGTCCCACTCGAACTGTCGGGCCGAGATCATGATCTCGTAGCCCGGGTCCGGAAACTGGGTGGGCTGCTTGATCCGGTCCCATACGGGAACGCTTATCAGTCCGATGCCCACCACGATGACGAAGGGCACCGCGGTCCAGATCACCTCGGCCTTGGTGCTTCCGTGAATGTACTCGGCCTTCCGCCCTTCTTTCTTTCGGTACTTGAAGAGGAAGTAGAAGAGCAGAAACTCGGTGAGCACGAAGACGATCCCCGTGATGACCAGGATGATGTAGTAGAGCCGGTCGATGTCGGGGCCGAAGGTGGATACGCTGGGGTCCAACAGCCAGTTCATGCGGTCCTCTCCTCCGCCCTGTCCCCGGGCGGCCCGATCTGGTGATCGGACCGCCCGAGGGGGGATGGGGTGGAAGGGTCAGAATCGAGCGGCGCCATCAATGCCGCGCCACGGGACCTGCGTGGTGGTCGTGGTCCCCGTGGGCACCGTTTCGCATGGCCCTTACGTCCAGTGGGTGGTGGTGGTCGTGGGGATCGATGGGGTCGGCCATGGGCGGGTTCGCCGTGGCCAGCATGCCCTCCTCGAAGGTGAAGGTCACCTCGGCCACCTCACCGGTCTCCACCGTCACGCTTTCTTCCAAGACCCCCAACTCGGAGTGCCAGGCCTCGATCACGTAATCACCCGGAGGGAGGGTGCTCAGGTCGAAACCACCGTCGTCGGCCGATACGGCGTGGTAGGGGTGGCTCACCACGCCCACGTAACCCCGCATCCATCCGTGGACGTCGCAGCGGATGGGGATCATCACCTCCGGCTGGGCGAAGACCCGCTCCGAGTCCATATTCACCGGCTGACTGATGTTGAAGGGCCGGTTATCCTGCGGGGTGGCGTTGATGTTGTGAAGGAGCCCATCCGAGTTCCGGAAGACCATCTGCTGGCCCGCCTGCACGCTGGCCACCGACGGGGTGAAGCGGCATCCCACCTGGTCGATGAGGGAGGCTTCGCCGGGGATGGGGAACTCCATCCCCTCCAGCCCCTCTCGTACGTAGATGAAGACATTGGAAAGCTCCCCGTCTTCGGAGAGCCTCACCAGGTCTCGGTGGGGAGTTATGCCCTGCTCTTCCCAGTGGGCCTGGCAATCGGGCTCTGAAGCCATGTCCAGGGGGTCGGGCTCAGGCGGGTCCCCCTCGTAGAGAACCACTCCCTGGACGTCCCCGGCCTCGTCCTCGTCGAAGGGCATCTCCGCTGGAGCGTCCACGTCCGGCATCTCGTCGTCGGGGGCGTCGTTGCACCCTGCGGCGGCTACCGCCGCCACCGCCGCCGCGCCTCCCCAGCGGATCCAGCATCTAGAAAAACTCATGCTACTCAACCTCCAGTCTCGGGTTGGGGTTCACCGTGGCCGTCCCCGGGCGCCACCGGTCGGTCCTCCGGGACGGGCGCCTCCGCCCGTTCCTCCCTCCTCTGGGCCCGAAGGACCGCCAGAATGCCCAGGCCGGCCGTGAGGAGGGCCGCAGCCACTGGGGCAACGTAGACCGTCACGGGCGTTTCCTCCATCAAGTGGAGGAAGTACCAGGAGGTGACGGCGCCTCGGGTTCCTTCCTCGCCGTGGTCACCGTCCCATGCGTAGAACGCCACCGGAATGGAGACGCCCTCCTCGAACTCGATCTCCTCGTCCGGGTTGTCGGCCTCGAGCGAGCGCCGTAGGACGAGCCTCCAGCGCCCATCCTCCCACTGAGCGTCCGCCTGCACCTCCGTTCCGTCCAGAGGCGTGATCTCCGTCATCCCCATGGCGATGGCGTTCTCGATTCCCGCTTCGTCGCTTCGCCACCGCCAGAGGTGGACCGGGTCCCGGTCGTCGCCCATGAGGAAGTACGGGAACCGCGCTTCGTCGGGGATGGACCGGGGGAACTGGAGGGCGAAGCGGTCGGGCCGGGGCCCGGCCTCCAATTCGTCTCCCTCCTTGGGCTCCATGGCCTCGAGGATCCGTTCCTGCCACTCCATCCACGCCGGGTCCGGACTTTGGGAGGGATCGTGCCAGGTGAGTCGGAGAGCCAGCTCCTCTCCGTCGTGGAGGCCCTCCACCCAGACGGCCTTCACCGAAGGGTCGAACCAGCGGGGCATGACGATGATCTGGGCCACGAGGGGGATGTAGAACGCCTCCGCCTCCTCCCACCGCTCGTCGTCCACGCTGGAGGGCAGCTCTCCCGGCTCCGTCCGGTCCACCCGAATCACCTCCCGGATCCTGGGCGGGCGGTCCGGAGACAGGCTCCGGACGTAGTGGGCCACGCTCCACAGGTCGTCCTCGGTGATGATCCCTGCGTCGACGAGATCGGAGTGAGCGGGCATGGGGGTGCCGTCCATTCCGGTGTAGAGACGCCGGTAGATCTCTTCCACCGAGCCGCCCCCGTTGAACCTCCAGTTCATGTGAAGGTCAGCCGGCCGGATGGGGTTGCCCCAATCGTCCTCCAGATCCGGGACCGACCCACCGTCCCCGCGGCCCATGCCCCCGTGGCACTGGTAGCACTCTATGGAGTCGAAGAGGATTCGGCCCTGCTCCAGGGCCTCGTCCGTGGCCCGCGGGGCCCGGCCGAAGTCCACCGCCTCGGGCTCGCCCATGGTTTCGAAAGGTGGGTAGAAGCTCTTCAGGTACTCCACCAGGGCTTCCCGGTCGGCCCGGGAGAGGAAGCCCTCCCAGCCGGGCATGGTGGTGCCCGGCATTCCCTCGTCGATCATCCGGAGGATGTCGTCGTCGGTGGGAAGCTCGCCGCCCCTCGTGGTCCGGATCTGATAGATGCCCCCGGTGAAATCCCGGGGCCGCGGGAGCATGTACTCGGCGGCCGGGCCCTGCCCGTCTCCTTCGAAGCCGTGGCAGGCGGCGCACCACCGGTCGTAGAGCTCGGCGCCCCGCTCCAGGTCGGCGTCCTGAGCCGTCAGGTGGGGAGGAGCCGCCAGGTGCGGGAGCGTCAGAAGGAGCACCACGGCCGTGGCGGTGTGGGCGACCGCCCGCGCCGGGCGGGGTCCGGGAAGGTGGGTCCGGTTCCGGTCAGGGGCCCTCATCAGAACTCCTCCCAGGTGCGGGGCGAGATCCCGGCCTGTTCGTAGAGGAAGAGGGTCACCGCCCAGATTTCCTCCTCGGTGAGGAAGTCCTCCCAGGCGGGCATGGCCGAGTTCCAGGGCTGCCCCTCTCGCGGAAGCCCCGGACCCCCTTTGGCGATCCTCCAGAAGACGTAGCTCTCCGTGAGCTCCGAGATGGTCCCCGTTCCCCGGAGAGGGAGGGGCCTGGGGCTCAGGGCTTCGGCCAAGGGGCCGTCCCCGGCCAGGTAATCCCCGTGACAGGGCATGCAGTCCCGGTAGTAGATGTCGTAGCCGATCTCGTACGCTTCCTCGATCCGCCCCTCTTGGCGGAGGGGGTTCTCGGCTCCGTCGATCCGGAGCATCTCACCCTGGAAATCGATGGTCGTGGGAGGGGCCGGGTGGACGGCGCGGATCCCAGCCGGGGCCGCTGCCGTCGGGCGGACCATGTCGTAGGTGATGAAGCCCACGAGGGCCGGAAGGAGGATGAGGAGGGCGGCCCGGCTCTTTCGCCGCTCCGGAAGGACCATGACCTCCCGGATCGGACGCTTGAACGCTCCCCACCGCTCTTCCTTCTCGCTGACCCAGAGGAGGACACCCAGGGCGATGGTCAGCATGAACTGAACCACCACGCTCTGGGGCACCGGCGCGCTGGAGAAGCCCAGGAGGGGCGGGATGTAGGTGATCCCCCACTCCAGGAGGGCGTACGAAACCAGCAGAACCAGTACCGCTTGCCAGAAGGGCTCTTTCAGGTATCCGCGCATCCGACTCCTCCCTCCGCCCTCATTCCAGCCCGCTCAGGTACTGGACCATCGCTTCGAGCTGTCCGGCGGTGAGCTGCTGGCCGAAGTTTCCGGGCATGACTCCCGCGAAATCCTCGTAGCCCTCGGAGATGAAGGCGTCCGGGTCCAGGATCTTGCGGCGGATCTCGTCGGACGAGAGGCGGGCGCCGATGCCGTCGAAGGCCGGCCCCATCTCCGTGCCTTCGTCCCCCAGGACGTGGCATTGGAGGCAGAGCTGCTGGACCACCGTCTCCGGGTCCGTGGCGGCCACATCGGGCTCGGCGTCGTCCCCGGCAGGCGTGTCCGGGGCGTCGGCTGCCTCCAGGATCACGTCCGCGGTCACGGTGACCTCCCCTCCCACGGACTGGAGGTAGGCCACGATGGCCCAAACCTGCTCCGGGTCCAGCGCCCGGTCCGCAGGGGGCATGATGGGCTCGTAGCCCTCCACCAGGTATTCGGTGGGCTGGACCAGGGCCAAATGCAGGAACTCCTGGCAGTCCATCCCTTCGATCCGATCGGCGCATCTCTCCCCGATCAGCCCTTGTCCTTGGTGATCGGTCAGGAGGTTGGGGCCCCGGGCTCCCGGGGTCTCCGAATGGCACGCCACGCACCCGCCCGGTCCTTCGTACAGGTCCCGGCCGATCTCCACCAGCTCCTCGGAGGTGATGTCGTCGTCCAGGACGATCTGCTCGGGCACATCCGACTCCACCTGGGGGATGATGTTCGCCACCAGGGTGAAGGCGCCGATGGTGACGGCGGTCAGCGCCAGGATCTTCAGGTCTACGCTCGACATGGTGCCGTACTCCTCAGTCGCCGGGTGCGGGTTGGAGGTCCGGCTCCAGTCCCGGCCCCGGCTCCTGCCCGGGTTCCTCGCCCGTATCCGTGGCCGTTTCCTTTTCCGGAACGAGCTGCGGCTTCTCGATGAGCCCGCCGATCCAGAAGACGAAGGCGATCATCAGAAGGAAGAGGACCACGCACACGCTGATGATCTGGGCTGCGTAGCCGAGAGCCGGCGTGGCCGCCTCGGCCGTCGTGTCCCGCATGACCTCCCAGATGTGCCAGTGCTGCCGGATGCCGCTTCGAGCGAAGCCCATGAGCCCCATGAGCCAGGTGAACGTCACCACCAGGACGAAGAGCGCGTACTGGGATCGCTCGGGCATCTCCCCCCAGCGTATGGGGCCCCGGCTGTCCGCCCCCCGGGTGATGAGGACGTCCAGGATCAGCACCGCGATGATCGTGAATAGGACGATGAGGACCTGATAGACCGAGAAGCTGATCCGGACGATGGTGGGGACGAAGTAGCCGTAGATCCCGTAGAACAGGACCACCGCCGAAGCCACCGTGAAGAGGGTCCCCTGGGTGATCGTCCCCGTCCGGGCCCAACTCACCGTGGGGATCGCGTTCGCCCTCCGGTACATCAGGAAGGAGAGGAACGTGGCCAGGATCATGTAGTTCACCGCGGTGTTCTTGGCGCTCATGAGCCCCAGCACCCCCAGGAACGGGTGGTGGGTGCCCCCCATGGCGGCCATCTCCTCCCGCGTGGCGATCATGGAGTGGGGCGTGGCCCACACGATGAACCCGATGACCAGGATGGCCATCAGGTACTTGGTGTAGGGGAGGAAGCGCTCCCCGCCCGGGATCCGCTCGAGCCCGATCCAGAGGTAGTAGTTCGCCGCCAGGAAGAGGATTCCGATGAGGAAGGCCTGGACGATCCAGAGCCAGCTCATGAACCCGCCCATCATGGTGACGCCCATCTGCTGGTTGTACTCG
>SKSR01000354.1 GCA_007122885.1 Gemmatimonadota bacterium | reverse complement strand
TCGATGGTAACCCCTACGATGTCACCGCTACGGTCCGATTCGTTCACGAGGGAAGCGGGGAGGTGAGGGAGACCCAGATGTTCTACACGGGGGGCAACGAGTGGCGCTTTCGGTTCACCGGTACCCGAACGGGGGAGTGGATTTTTGAAAGCACGAGCGATGACCCGCACCTTAGTGGCCAATCCGGGCGCCTCCTCATCGAGCCGAACCCCGACCCGTCCATAGAGGGATTCCTCCAGACGGATGGCAACCGATTCGCTGTTCAGGTGGGAGAGGGTGGGGAGTTGAGGCCCCGACTCTACAACGTGTACATGAACGCAGCCCACGCAGGCTCGCTGGGCGACTATTCCCTGGAGGCCTCCACTTTGAGGAGTCAGGTGGACCAGCTTCTCAACGAAGCCGAGGCCCATGTATTCGACGCCGTATTCGTCGCGGTCAACAACAACTGGTTCGACTTCGGCAGCAGCTCCCACCTCGACCACGACAGTGAAAACCCCGACCCGGACGCGTTCGTGGTCCTCGAAGAGCTAATCACCCGAGCCCATGCGCGGGGTCTGTCCGTCCACATCTGGAAGTGGGGGGATGAGGAGCGCCACTGGACCCCCGTCGGGGTGGGAGGAATCAACGGGGCCCCAGACCGGAGGCTGCAGCGATACATCGCTGCCCGTCTCGGGCCCCTCCCCGGGTGGACGATGAGCTACGGGTTCGACCTCCATGAGTGGACGACGCCAGAGGAGCTGCGTTCCTGGGCACGGTATCTCCAGGAACACCTGGGCTGGCCTCATCTGCTCATGGGGAGGGAATCTCGGGAGGGTCGGAGCGATCCCGCCAACCATTTCGATCTGGGAAGTGCCAAGCTCGACGTCTTCTCCACCGACGAGCGGCCCGAGGCCGACTTCCTGGAGTCGACGAAGTCGTTGATTGAATCGACCGACCGGCCCGTTCTCTACGAACGGCGATTCCTGCACACCCGGGACCGGGTGTGGGACATGGACACGACCCGGCGGGCCTTGTGGCAGTTCACCCTGGGTGGAGGGGCGGGGGCCATATGGGGAGTCCTCTGGAATGACGGCGCCCGGTACCCGCGCCCCCAGGAACTGGGCACTCACGGACAGTTCTGGAAGGGACGGTTCCTCTCCGATATGCAACCGGCCGACCGGCAGGCCGGCTCATACGTCATGTCCACGCCCGACGGAACCCACTTGGTTTACTACCGCGAAGGTGCCAGCACGGTCCGGCTCGACCTGACCAGGATGGAAGGGGCTCAACCGGCAGTCGCCGTCGACACGAGGAGGCCGTACGCGGAGATCCCG
This sequence comes from Gemmatimonadota bacterium, assembly GCA_007122885.1. GTDB lineage: Bacteria > Gemmatimonadota > Gemmatimonadetes > Longimicrobiales > Gaopeijiaceae > SKSR01. The sequence continues at coordinate 5,336 of SKSR01000354.1, read as the reverse complement.
ATAGGAACCCTGGAGCCCGGCGAGCACGTTTGGACGGCTCCCCACCGTTCGGATTGGGCCATTGCTGTGGGAAGCTTTCCGGATCGATAACGAGTGGAGCCGAGTACCGTAGTCGCCAAGTTCGACACGGCGCGTGGCAAAGGGACGATGAAGGAGGACGAGGGAGGGCAAAGGGAGCCTCAATGGTAAGGAGCCTGATCCGGAAGGCGATGCTGGCCTTGGGTAACGGACCCGCCCGAGCGACGGAGGGTTCGCCAGCGGCCGATGTCACCCCGTTCGCGAGGCCGCTGGACGCCGTCTACAGCCAGTCCCGAGTGGTCTTCTCCGTGCCCATTGAACGGTGTCGCACCCCCTACTTCCTCTCCTTTCTCACCGATGGATCCAATCCCTACGTCGAGACGGCGCGGGACTACTGCGAGGGGAAGCACACCATCTACGAGGGATCCTGCCTCTACCATTACTACGAGCGGTGTCGCACGGACCGCCGAAACGACGCGTTCGCGGCATTCATCATCGCTCTTGGGGAATCGCACCCTCCCTTCCTGATGCGGGTGACCGAAGGAAGCCGCCCTCCGTTCCCGTGGGAGCCGGACACACCCAGCCGGGAACGCCCGCCGCGCGGCAGGCCGGCCTCCGCCGGCTCGAACGCTGACCAGGAGTACCCGCACGAGAAGGCGCGCCAGAACTTCTCTCGGCTCACCAACCTTTGCGAATCGATTCAGAATCGCGGCTATCTACCCACGTCGGCGCCGGATGGGGAGATTCGAGGTTTTTTCCTGAAGCGAGGTGACGATTACCGGTTCGTGGTGGAGGCCGGGATGCATCGAACCGCAGTCCTTTCCGCTCTCGGCTACGACAAGATCCGAGCCACCTTCCATGGGAACCACCCCCGAGCGATCCATCTTGCCGACCTGGCCGACTGGCCGCAGGTCAGGACGGGGGTTTACGAACCCGAGCTCGCGGAGAAGTTCTTTCTGAGGTACTTCAGCCCGGATCCTTCCATGGGGGAACCGCGGTCGGATGCTTCCGGCGGCCATCGTGGTTCGTCCTCCCAACCTCAGGGACCCGGCCGAGCTTGACCGGGTGTGCCGCCACGTCCTGGATGCTCTCATACTGGAACATGGTCACGACCCGGAGAAGGGTGCGGTGGCGTCGATCCCGTTCGCTCGAGTCTGTACGCGGGTCCATCAGCCGTTCGAACTCGTCCCGGTCCACGTGTTCCCACAGCGGCGAGCTCGACCGATCGAGGCAAAGCCGCCGAAAATCCTCCCGTTTCGCCTCCAACCAATTCGCGCGCTGTCCTCCCCGCCATCCCCTGGCGGGTTTTGGATTCCCGCGCCCCACTTTCCGGCCCAGGGAACCCGCCCGTCTTCGGGCTGATCGGAACCCGCGTTTCAGGAGCGCGCTCACGTTCAGGAGACGGGGGTTCTGCGGCTTCCACGGCGTATCCGAGGGAAACCGGAACAGTTCCGGAGACAGGAGCTTCAGCAGCTCGTAGGGAATATGTTCCGTGAACCGGCGACTGGCCGGGATGGCGAAGGCGGCCTCCACATACGGCCGGATGCAGAACGGAGAATAGACACTGTGGTAAGGCGTGGCCTGCCGAAAGTTGTTCCCGGCCCACCGCCTCAAGCGCTCACTCAGGTAGAAGACCTCCGGCACATCCACCGGACCGAATCCATCGCCCAGAGTCCGGTCGACGAACTCGTCGAGATATCCCGTCACCCGCACGGCTCCTTCGGGCCGGAGGAGGCCGCCGGCCCCCGCCCTCTCCCGAACGCTGGAGTTCAGGAACGCCTTCGCGGCTCGCGCGTCCGGGGCGCTGAAAAGGAACCCCTTTTCCGTGAACTTTCCCCGGGCGGCTTCCCCGCCGGCGCCGTAGAGATGCAGGCTCAGGGACGAGAGTGTCGACGGAGCCAAAAAGGCGGTCCGGATATGCTCGAGGGTGGCCAGGCCGTCGGTCTGGGAAACGAACCTCCGGCTCACTCGGTCCCAACCTTCGGAAACCGTCTCGGGATCCATCTCCGGGCCGGTCCGATGGGGCAGCCCGAAACGTTTGGCAATCCCCTTCCCGATCTCTAGGTCAGGGGAGCCGCGCGTACCGGCCGTGAAGTAGTCCGCCTCTACGCCATACTCGAGGAGGAGCGCCACCATCATCCTGCTGTCGCGGCCTGCCGTGATCGGGCATTCCACCTTGGGCAGGTACCTAGCCAGCACCCGGAGCCTTGTGCCGAGCTCGTCCGCGACCTGGGCGACCTGTTCCCGTGACAAGCGGCGTGCGCTGCGGCGTGCGAGCTGCGATCGGGGATAGTAGCTGGACTGCTCCACCTCGTGGGGGCCGGTCCAGCGCCAATGGCATCCCGCAGGGAGGACCCGAACTCCCTGGTTCAAAGTTCGATCCCCGCCCACGAATCCCATTCCCAGGAACATGCTGGCTCCGAGCGGGTCCAGCGATGAAGCATTCCCCAGCCTCCCCAGGAGGTGCACGCTGTTGCTTACGAACCAGCCGTCTCCTGTCTCGAGGGCGAAGGCAGGATACACTCCGAATGGATCAGTGATCAGCTCGATCGAGCCCCCTTGAAACCGGACGCGGGCTGCCACGAACTGACCTTCGAGGCGGCTGGACAGCTCACTCCAATGCCGTGCCAGGTCCGTGGCATCGTGCGCCCTCATACGATCGGTCGAATCCACGGGGCAACCGTCGAAGAGGGTGACCTCCTCCTCGGTCGCAGAGACATAGACTCTGGGCGCGGCCACCGCCGGAGAGACTTGTACAGTGGCCACGAACGGACCGTGCTTCGAAGACCTCACCGTCACCGTGGCTGGGTCGAGGAAGGGATAGACCTCGTGTAGCTGGCGGAGGGACTCCTCCAACCGAGGACGGTCAGCGGGGGCCAGGTTCCACCCTATCAGGAAGGTGTTCATTCAACGATGCTCCGGCCCGGTGGGTCCAAGGTAGTCTGCCCGGTTCTCAAAAGCGCAAGCCCCATGCCTCTCTCGAGGCAGGAGCCTGAGCGGCTGAGCGACTCCCGGAGGGGATGGCAGCGTCCTCCCGACCTCACGGCCAGCGCGAGCCCGGTTCCAGCAATGGGGTCAGCGAGAGCCGTAGGCGCGACAATCGATCAAGAACAGCGGATCCGTCCGGTACCGTGAGGACGGGTACTCCGCCTCCCCGAGATAGGTCACATCGACTTGGTCATCGAATATCCGGAGAATCAGGGAAGTGTAGTATTCATCGATCCCCTCATCCGCTGAGATGGGTGAATCGCACACCGCTGGGAATTTCGCATCGTGTCGGCCCGGCGGCTCGAAGATCAGGCGATTCGTCTTTCGTCCCAATTCGCGCAACATTTCCTCAGCCTCGGGGCGTCCGAAGGTGTTGCACCAGTGGTGGTAAACCGTGAGGAGCAGGACGACGTCCACCTCCGGGAGCCATGCGATGTTCTCCGGCTCGAGACTCCAACGCATGAACGCGAGCCCGGGGCGGGTGCCCCAGCTGCGCACCGCGGACTCCACGCGGTCGTTCCTCACCTCGAGCCCGATGGCGAACATCCCCCGGTCCGCAAGCTTCGCCGTGAAGAATCCGCTGGCGGACCCAATGTCCAACGCCGTGTGATCTTCCGGCTTCAGGTGGGGCTCGATCAGCTCCCAGCGGTGCGGACTGTCCGTGCGTTTCACCATGTGATAGGGGGCCGAGGGTTCAGGTCGACCCTTCCGTCCCAGAACCGTCCGCCGAACGAACCTTCCGACTCGAGAGACTGCCGAGCTCGTCCGTGGTCCCGGGCTCTCATCGTGCACCGTCCGCTGCTCATTCATCAGGGGCTTTTCATCCACGTTCGAGGTTCTTTGGGGAGGTGCCGGGCCCATCACGAGGTCGAGGAGGAGCGGGGCCCTATTTCGGCCTCCGACTTTGCGGGAATGGGAAGCAAAAACCGCGCCCGCGCCCGCGGAATGAGGTGCGAAGGCCCCCTGGATCTCCACGTTTCTACTCGGGTCCGGCGGCTCCCCCCGGTGCTGGTAGGGGTGGAACTACGAAGTGGGCGTCGGACCGTGGTGGACCCCAACCGACAGTGCGTCGCAAGGATCCTACGATTCCGGTTGTCCGTCGCGCCCCCGACTGTGCAGGCGACTGAGTCAGGTCGAGTCCTCTTGCGGAGTTCCTGCGCCCGGGCATCCCCGCCCGAATTTCTCGAACCAGGGCATTCAATTTGCGTCGCCTCGCCAACCTTGAGGGCCCACTCAGGTGGCTTCAGGTCGAGGTCGAACGGTGCTCCCCCGCGACCATCCTGGAAGACATCTACTTTCGCCGCGGCGCACATACCCAATGACGACGAATGCTGATCGTTTTTCTGGCCAGGTCCACGTCGGGATGGCCTCCATGCCCAGCCGCATCCACTCACTCCAGCCCACCCTCGAGTCCCTATACGACCAGGTCGACCATATCCACCTGTACCTGAACGAGTACGATGAGGTACCATCGTTCCTGGCCCGTCCGAAGATCCACGTGACCCGGTCCCAGGACGCCCTCGGCAACCTGGGGGACGCGGGCAAGTTTCTCATGGCAGACCAGGTCCACGGGTATTTTCTGGCGTGTGACGACGACCTCGCCTATCCGCCCGACTACGCGAGCACCCTGATCGAGAAGTCGCGGCTATACAAGGGTTGCATCGTCGGCGTGCACGGGATGGTGTGCCGGACCAAGCATATCGATAGCTTCTACCGGGAAATCAACAAGTCGATCAAGACCTTCACCTATGTACGGGCGAAACCGTACGATTCCGTCGTCCACATGCTGGGGACCGGTACCATCTGTTTCGAGCCCGCACGGGTTCCCATCTCCCTGGACGATTTCCCGGTCCACCAGAAGAACATGTCCGACATCCACCTCGGGATCGTGTGCAACCACCGGGGGATCCTCCAGGTCTGCGTCGAGAGGCCATCGAACTGGCTCACGGGCGGTTTGAAGGGTAGCCAGACGGATTCGCTCTACAACGAGCTCGAACGGGACGACCGCGTTCAAACGCGGCTGATCAACGACGTGAAGTGGGAACCGATCAGACTGAAGTCGGCCCGCTTCCTATTTCGCCAGGTCGTGGGCCCGGGGCGCCGCAATGGAGGTCTCCGGGGTCTGGGCTCCTACGCGTTAAGACATGTGGTGAAAGGACGGGCCTGATCACCCGTCAGGCCGGATGGACCCTACCTCCCGTCAGGTGCCGGGCCCCGCCATCCGTCCACGGCCGCGATGAGCTTTCCATCGGGTCCTTCGTGCACATCGATGTGGTGCATTCCCGCTTGGTTCCATCCGTGACCGCTCCCGCTCAACTCGAAGCCACCCG
>SKSR01000266.1 GCA_007122885.1 Gemmatimonadota bacterium | reverse complement strand
TCCAGTTCATAACCGCGTTCCAGACGAAGGAGAAGCTTCCCCGGGTATTGTTCCGGTGTAGAGCCCGGAACCCGAAGAGAACCAGGTGACCATCCCCCATGGGAAGGGAAACCAGCCCCGGCTGGCCCGCCAGCTCCTGACCCCCCTGCATGAGGCCGCTCACCAGGAGATCATCCGCGTCGCTCCCGTAGCGGAGGAGGACGTTCGCTTCCCTTCGCTCGCTCACCGAGAAGTAGGGGCCGAACCGGTTCATGACCACGAGCTCTTCGTCGTAGCCGTAAAAGATGGGGTGGTCCGGGCGGCTCACCTCCGCCCGAACGAGCGACCCTGGAACGAGGAGGCTCGAGTCCTCGCTCTCATTCAGGCTCACGCCCCGGGCGAGACCGAAGTCCACGGGAACCCGAGCCGCCGAACCGAGAGCCACGAAGGTTCCTCCCTCCAGGACGAAGTCCCGGAGCGCGGCGAGCCCCTCGTAGCCCATCCCTCCCGTCATGTCCTCGGTGGCCGCCGGATAGCCCAGGGAGGGGTGCTCCTCCGACTCCACGTAGGCCAGGGGACCATCCTCCGGATCCAACCCTTCGAAGATGGCCCGGGCCGAGGATCCCCGCCCCTGTTCAGGAAAGACGATCACATCGAACTGGTCCCGGAGATTCCCCTCGTGGAGCCGGGTCTCCGGGAAGTAGGTGTAGGGGATCTCCATCTCGTCCAACGCCAGGCGCACGGAGCCGTCGTCCTGGGTGTTCCTCCAGGAGTGAAGAAGGGCCAGACGCGGGAGGTCCTGTCGGTGCCGGTCCACGTCGGCCACCACCGCGTCGGAGACCCCGGTCACGTCCACGCCGAACTCCTCGGCCCAGACGCGAACCTCGTCCTCGGTGAGATCCCCTCCAGGAATCAACCAGGCTCCAGCCTCGTACGTCTCCCCGCCGGGAAGCTCCACGGGCTCCCGCGCCGCATAGAGATCCACGTCCTCCAAGGCGAATCGGGCTCCCAGGCTCCGGAAGGAGGCATCGTAGCGGGCGACCCACCAATCGGCTCCACCCCCGGCCGCTACGGCCCCCGGTAGGCCGATCTCCTCGGTGACCTGCGCCATGGCAAGGTCCAGGATGCCCGGATCATCCACCTGATGGGCCGAGATCTTGAACATGAGGGGGAAGGTCCATGCCGTGTCGTCGTAGGGGAACGGCCGGTCCTCCGGGTACTCCTGCACCTCCATGAGGTTGTTGATGAAGTGCCGGTAGGGCTGGTCCATCCGGACCACGTAATCCCCGGCCTCCACCGAGAGGTCGCCGTAGGTCCCCGCCGCCTCGGCACGGTGCACCTCGATCCCCTGCCTCTTCAGAAGATTGAGCATGTGCTGGGCGTTGACGTTCCTCCGCTGATCAGCCGGGACCACCCAGGCGTGGGGCGCTTTATCCCTCCCGGCCTCCACCGCCTGCTCGTTTTTGATCCGGTAGTTCCGTAGCACCTGCTCCCGGTTCGTGGCCATGAGGTGGAGGGAGTGGAGCACACCCGTTTGTGCGTAGTTGATGTTGTTCCTGAGCGACCAGGTCACCTCCGGGTAGGGCGGATTGGCCCGGAACCACTCCTCCGAGGTCCGGCCCGGCCCCACCGTTTGCTCGAGGGTCAGGGGGACGGAGTGGTTGAAGGTCTCGTAGAAGCGGCCGATGGCGTTTCGATTGTTCGCGATCCAGAAGAGGTAGGAGGGGTTCCAGCCCGTGTAGAAGTCGTGGGTCCACACCCCGGGCATCCCCAGGGCCGTCAGGTTCGTGACCTCGTAGTGGGAGATCCACTGCCACTCGTGGCGGGTCACCGCAGGGACGTTGGGGTTGTACGGACCCGTTCCGCTGGAGACGTAGAGAAAGGGGACCGACTCGTGGAGGTCGATGGTGATGGGGAACTTCCACTCCTCGAAGAGATCCACCATCTCCTGGTAGAGCCGAAGGGTGAGCTGGAGCCCGTCCCGGTTGTTATCGTGCCGGATGTATTTCCCCCAGAACGGAGGACCAGGGATCCGATCGAACCGCTCCACGATCATGTCCATGTTGTAGCGGTACCAGTCCACCACCCGGTTGCGCCCGTCCGGGTCCGTGGCCGGGACGATGAAGAGGATGGCGTCGTCCCGGATCCTCTGAAGCATGGGGTCGTCGGAGACGGCCAGGCGGTAGGCGATTTCGGGGGAGACCTCCGGATGGCCGGTCTCGGGCGAGTGGAGACCCGTGTAGATGAGATGGATCACCGGCAGGTCGGCGACGAGCTGCTCCGCCTCCTCCCGGGTCGTCTCTCGGGGCTCGGTGAGCCTCTGGTACCCCTCCCGGATCTCGTCCAGCCGGGCCAGATTCTCTTCGCTCCCCACTTTCACCACGGCGAAGCGGTTCCCCTCCTCCGATTCGCCCAGATACTCCATCTGGACCCGGCCCGAACTCCCCGCCAGGGCCTCGAAGTAGCCGTAGAGCTCGTCCACACGGTGGAGGTCTCCCGGCCGGCCCATGGCGTATCCGAAGTGATCCGCCGGGGAGACCACGTCGGGATCAAACGGGAGGTGGTCCACCAACTGGTTCGTGAACTCCTCACTCGTGGTCCAGCTCAGCATCTGCCGGGTGGCCGCCGTGTCCACAGCCTGCCCCCACGGGGTAGTGGACGGGACCCCCCGCTCCTCCCACCAGTCGAACACCTGTGGGACGGGGGGATCCGAGATTTGGACGTCATGGGTATGGGCCTGGGCGTCCGCCTGCCCGGGCACGAGAAGGGCGACGGCGAGAACGCCGACGACGGACCTCGACCGACGTAGGGAACGTTCCTGCATGGTCCACCTCCCGGAGTCTCGGTGTGGCACAGGTGTGGTGCCTCGGATGGCGGCTCCCGACCGGGCCTGTGAATCCGGGAACCATACAGGTAATCTTCCGAATTCGTACGGGGAGGTCCAGGGGGTTAAGTCGTTACGCCCATGACGTGTTCGGCCTCAAGGGCGCCCGCCAGAAGGACTTCGTCCTCCCCCTCCGGAGCCACGAGTTGGAGGCCCACGGGCATCCCTGCCGGATCGCGCCCGACGGGCAGGGTGATGGCTGGCAGACCCAGCACGGAAGCCGAGCAAGTGGGGCGGAGGGCCGCCGCGTTAGCCGTCGCGTACCGCTCCAGGTCCTCCAGCTCCTTCACGGGAGGCGGGGTGAAAGTGTGGGAAGGGAGGGCCAGAAGGTCCGCACCCTCGAAAAGGCTTCCCACCCGACCCCGGAGCTGCTCCCGCACCTCCCGGGCCCTGCGGTACGTCTCGGACTCGATCCCCGGAGCCGCGTGGATCCGCGTGCCCACCAGCGGGTGGAGGAGTTCCAGCCACTCCGGAAGCTCGTTCTCCAGGAAGGCGCGTCCCTCGGCTCCGGCGAGTCCCTGGCGCAGGTAGACGTCCTCCGCCTCATCCACCAGTCCGCCGCCCACCTGGGTCCGACGCCACCCTGCATCCTCCAGCGCCCTGATTCCCTCCTCCAGGACGTGGGCGATGCCCGGGTCGCAGGCTCCCCAGATACCCGCCTGGGGAACGGCCAACCGGAATCCGTCCCGGGAGCCGGCCTCGGTCCCCGACTCCACCAGGTACCGGAGGAGGGCTTCCGGATCATCCCACTCCGGATCCACGGCCCCGAATAGGTACGCCGCGTCCCGGACGGACCCAGTGAGGGCCCCCACCACGTCCAGTGTGGAGCTCAGAGGCACGACTCCGTCGGTGGGCCACCGTCCAGTGGTGGTCCGGAGCCCCACCGTCCCGGTCATGGATGCTGGAATTCGAATGGACCCGCCCGTATCCGAGCCCAGGGCCACCCGGGCGGACCCCTCCATCAGGCTCACCCCGGCCCCCGAAGAGGAGCCGCCCGGGATCCGGTGCTCCTTCTCGTCCCAAGGGTTCCGGGGGGTGCCCCAGTGGGGGTTGATCCCCAGGGCCCCGTAGGCGAACTCCACCGTGTGCGTCTTCCCCACCACCACGGCCCCCTGAGCTCTGAGTCGACGGACCAGCCACCCCTCCCGGCTCCACCTCGCCGGCAGGGCTTTCGGACTCCCGGCGTAGGTCCGGAACCCTTCCACCCCGTAGAGGTCCTTCACCGAGACCGGGACACCCAAGAGGGGAGGAGTCGCCTGGCCGGACTCAAGGCGCCGTTGGGCGTTCCCAGCCTGGGTTCGGGCCCCGTCGGCGTCGAAGGCCCGGTAGGCCTGCAGCCCCCCTCCCCACTCGTGGTGGGCCCCTATGGCCCTCTCCACCTCACTCTCGGGGCTCGCGACTCCGGCCACGAACGCCCCATGGAGGGCCTCCAGGGACCGGACCGTTCCGACGTCATCCCCGGCCCTCACCCTGGAAACGCCCCTGCCCAAGGCTCGCCGTCGGCCACAGCACCCACCAGAACGATCAGACCGGCGGCCACCAAGCCCGCCCCAGCGAGCCGTCCGGCCCCCTGCCCTACCGGAGCCAACTTCTCCACGGCCACCAGGACGACCAGGCCGGCCATCCAGAGCCATCCGGCGGCTCCGGCGCCCAACCCGAGGAGCATGAGCGCCCAGCAACACCCCAGGCAGAAGAGGCCGTGCTCGAAGCCCACACGGCCGGCCCCCCACGTCCTCAGGGGCCAGCGGGCCAGGAGAACGGAAACGGGGCTGCGGCAGTGTTTCAGGCAGGCGGACTTGGCGGGCGTGAGCTGATAGAGACCGGCCCCCAGAAGGATTCCGGCCCGAACGCCGGGTTCGGCGGCGCCGTGGGGAGCCACGAGGAGTTGGAGCTGAGCGGCCCCCAGGCTGAAGGCCAGCCAGACCAGGAGATACCCCCCCACGAAAGCGGGGACGATGGAGGCCGGAACCTCCCCACGGCCCATCCGGGAAAGTCCCGTGCTCCCTCCGGCGCCCCCGGGCGCCCCCGAGTCCCCGGCCAAGGCGTACAGGGTACGAAGCCATGGCCAGGTGATGGGAACCATCATGATGGCCATCATCCCCCACCACCACGCCACCAGAACCCAGAAGGAGGCGTCGGCGGGCCCGTGGCTCACCCGGACGTCCCCTTTTCGTCGGCTCCGTTCGCCTCGTGGGCCTCCACCCGCCACGAGAATCGGGACCAGAGGCCGTGGGTCTCCTCGTTGGTGAAGGACACGGTTCCGTCGTCGTAGGTGGAGGAGCCCCGGGCGATGACCTGCTCCGGAGCGTGGATCTGGTTGAACATGTTCTGCACCGTCACGGGCCGGCTCCGGTCCCGGCCCCGGATGGGCTCCACCGTGCCCTCCAGGAGACCCTCCACCGCCACCCGCTTCAGGGCCTCCTCGTCCTCCATCTCGATCTCGGCCAACCGGGTGGGCAACCGACGTCCCACGAACCGGCCCAGGACCTTCCACGGCCCCCCGGCCCGGCCCGTGAGAATCTGCTCAACCGCGTCCCGCTGGGCTTCGGTGGCTCGGCCGTCCACTACGAGTCCCTCGGTCCAGTCCCCATCGATCATCCGTTGCGGGCTGTCGTAGACCACCACCGCCCGTGTCCCCGCCAGCTCCACCTCCCCGAACGATCCTTCGTCGAAGCGGATGGCCCAGAAGCCCACGCACCGCTCGTGGGTGCAGTTCTGGCTGAAGTGGGTGTGGCCGGGGCAGACCACGGTACAGTTGCAGTTCTCGAAGAGGAGGCCGGAGGCGTTCCAGGCCGGGATTTCGCCGTCGCTCATGAGGTTCGTTCCGTCGGATGGGGCGGGTGCCCTGTCCGGCCCACCCGGGCCGGACAGGGAAGCTCACGCCCGTGACGGTACGGAACGGCTGGGGACCGAGCAACCTCCCGGCCGGGACCCGGACCGGATCAGGAGCCGCCGCCCCTCCCTCCCCGACCACGATGCGGAGGGGGCCCCGTCGGAGCCCTGGAGGCCCTCCTCCGCGGAGTCCCGGCGGACCGCCCCGCTCGAGGCCGGGTGGCGCCGCGCCGCGGGCGCCGGGTCCGGAGCGACTTCCGTCCACGCCCCTCCGCCCCCCCACTCCGTGGGAAGAGCCGCGGCTCGCATGGATCTCCAGGTACGAGTGGCCCCGCTCCCTCAGGTCGATGACGGCCGTCACCGGCGTCCGGTAGTAGGTGGCGACCACCTGGACGTTCACGAAGTCCACGATCTGCCTGTCGCTCAACCGATGAAGCTCCGGAGGGCGATGACCGTTTCCGGAGACACCCGGGCCCGACGGGCCAGAAAGAAGACCACCGTGAGCTCGTCGGGGTGGAGGTGGGACCGATGGTACCGGGTCACCCGCTCGTACGGCAAACCGAAAAGGAGATGCAGAGCCCGTGCTCTCCGCAGGACCGAAATCCCCATGTCCTCCCGGGAGGACAATGCCGGGAAAGTCCGCCCGATGCTCCAGACCGCTCCCCCCCGGGTCCTCGCTCCACGCCCGGGCCCTCGTTCCTCCTTTGCGATGGAGATCCGAAGGGAGGGTGTCGGAGGACCCGTATTCGGTTTATTTTCGGGACCATGACCGAAACCCCACCCTACGTGGAGCTCCACTGCCACTCGGGCTACTCCTTCCGGGACGGAGCCTCCCACCCGGAGGAACTGGTCCTGAGAGCCAAGGAGATGGGCTATCCCGCCCTGGCCCTCACGGATCACGACGGGCTCTACGGCTCCATGGAGTTCGCCCGCATGGCCCGGGGGGAAGGAATCCAACCCATCACCGGCGCCGAGGTGACGGTGATGGGTTGCGACCTTCCGGGGGAAGATGCGGCCGGACGGTCCCACGAAGCTTCAGAGCCGGTCCCTCGTGGGCCGGGCGGGCCCCTCTCCATGCCTCCCTCGGCCACGGCTCGGCCCGAGGAACGGGGGGCCCGCTTCCACCTCACCCTCCTGGCGGAAACCCCCACGGGCTACGCCAACCTCTGCCGACTTCTCACGCGGGCCCACATGGAGAGCCCCCGGGAGGACCCGGCTCTTCCTCTCTCGGCCCTCCTCTCCCGGACCGAGGGGCTCATCCTCATGACTGGTTGCCGCCGGAGCCCTCTCCTCCACGCCCTGGAGGACGCCGCGGCCACGGGCGAGGCTTTCCTCAACCGCCTGGTGGAGGCCTTCGCGCCTGGAAGCGTCTTCGTGGAGCTCCAGGAGCACGGAGTGAAGGGGGACGGAGGACGGAACCGGGCTCTGGGGCGGCTGGCGGACCGGATGGAGGTTCCGGTGGTGGCCACGGGCAACGTCCACTACCACAGGCGGGGGCGCCACCGTCTCCAGGACGTGCTCACGGCCATCGGCCACCGGACGACCCTGGACGCCTCCCACGACCTCCGACGGGCCAACTCCGAGTTCTACCTGGCCCCGCCCAGGGTCATGGCTCGTCGCTTCCAGGGCCGGGAGGACGCCCTCCGGAATACGCTGGAGGTGGCCGAGCGTTGCACCGCCTTCGATCTGACCCGGGACCTGGGATACACCTTCCCCGACTTCGAGGGGAGCGAAAGCGGGAAACCCGCCGTCCAGGTCCTGGGAGAAGTCTGCCGAGCCGCCTTGGAAGAGCGCTACCCAACGGATCCGAGGCGAGCCTTTCCGGACGAGCCCATCTCCCCCTCCCTCGGACGAAGGGCCCGAGAGCGGCGCCAGGAGGCGGAGCGCCGCCTGGAGGAGGAGCTGCTCCTGGTGGAGCGCCATGGCCTCTCCGGCTTCTTTCTCGTCTACCGGGACATCATGGAGCTGGGCCGGGAGGTGGCCGCCCGGGTTCGGACGGGAGCTCCCCGGGCCCGCTCCAACCTCCCTCCGGGGAGGGGCCGGGGCTCCTCCGTCTCCTCCATGGTCTGCTACCTCATCGGCCTCTCCCACGTGGATCCGGTGGAAGCGAACCTCTTCCTGGGCCGTTTCCTCAACGAGGCCATGGACTCGGTCCCGGACATCGACCTGGACTTCCCCCGGGATATCCGGGAAGAGCTGATCCTGGCCGTCTACGAGAAGTACGGCCGGGAGCACACGGGCCTGGTGGCCACCTTCCCCACCTACCGCCTCCGGTCCGCCGTCCGGGAGGTGGGAAAGGCCATGGAGCTGCCTCCCGGCGACTTGGAGAAGTTGGCCAAGCTGGCCGAAGGCCGCTCGGGCCGGAACCTCCAGGAGGAGATGGCGGAGCTCCCGGGATTCCGGGAGAAAGCGGGGAGTCCCTTATGGAAGCTCTTTGCCGGGCTGGTGGAGGAGGTCGCCGGACTTCCCCGCCACCTCTCCCAACACGTGGGCGGAATGATCATCTCCTCCCGCCCCCTCGTGGAGATCGTTCCCCTGGAGCCCGCCGCCATGGAGGGTCGGGTCCTCTGCCAGTGGGACAAGGACTCGTGCGACGACGCCGGCTTCATCAAGATCGACTTCCTGGCACTGGGCATGCTTTCCCTAGTGGAGGAGGCCACGGACCTCATCGCCGAGCGGGGGAGCGCTTCGGGGAGGAACGTTCCCACCGTGGCCGGAGCCCCGGACCTCTCCCGGATCGATCTCCACGACGAGGAGGTCTACGACCGGATCTGCCAGGGGGACACGGTGGGGATCTTCCAGGTGGAGAGCCGGGCCCAGATCCAGATGCTCCGGCGGGTCCGCCCCCGTAGCTTGCCGGAGCTGGCCGTCCAGGTAGCCATCGTCCGGCCCGGCCCCATCGTGGGCGGAGCCGTGAATCCCTACGTCCGGCGCCGGGAGGATGCTCGGGCGAACCCGAACTACCGCCCTCCCCTGGATCACCCCCTGCTGGAGGAGCCCCTCCGGGAGACCTTGGGGGTCGTCATCTTCCAGGATCAGGTCCTCCAGGTCTGTCGGGCCCTCGCCGGCTTCACCGACGGCCAGGCCGAGGGACTCCGGAGGGCCATGAGCCGGAAGCGATCCAAGGAGGCCATGGCCGGCTACCGGGAGGCCTTCCTGGAAGGCGCCCGGGAACGGGGCGTGGACCGGGAGACGGCGGAAAAGGTCTTCGGGCAGGTGGTGGCCTTTTCCGAGTTCGGCTTCCCCAAGTCCCACGCCGCCGCCTTCGCGCTCCTGGCCTACCAGTCCGCCTGGCTCCGGCATCACTTCCCCACCGAATACACGGTGGCGCTCTTCAACAATCAGCCCATGGGCTTCTACTCCCTGGACGCCCTGGCCCGGGACGCCCGCCGAAACGGCGTCCGCACCCTCCTGCCCGACGTGAACCGGAGCGGGGTCCTCTGCACCGCCGAGGGAGGGGACCTGCGGGTGGGCCTGGCCTTCGTCCGGGGATGGGGGGAGGAGGCGGCCCGGCAGGTGGTGGAGGAGCGGGAGGCCCAGGGCCCCTACCGCTCTCTGGTGGACTTCCTCCGCCGGACCCCGGCGAGCCTCAAGCGTCCGGCGGTGGAGAACCTGATCTGGGTGGGAGGGATGGACGGTCTGGGCCTCACCCGCCGGGAGCTCCTCTGGCAGACGGGCCTCTGCCTGGGTCCGGAGGAGGAGGGAGGAAGGTCGGTCCGGGGCCGACGGGACGACCTCCAGCTCTCCCTGGGGCTCCCGGAGCCCCACGCCTCCCTTCCTTTCCCGGATCCGGGCCCGGAGGAAAAGCTCGTAGCCGAGTACCGCCTTCTCCACTTCTCCACGGAGCTCCACCCCCTCTCCCTGCTCCGGGACCGGCTGTCGGAGGAGACCGTGATCTCGGGCCGCCTACCGGACCTTCCCCAGGGGGCCTCCGTGGAGCTGGCCGGGGTGGTGGTGGCCCGACAACGCCCTCAAAGTGCCAAGGGCCATGTCTTTGTCCTGATGGAAGATGAAGACGGCCCGATCAACGTCATCATCAAGCCCCGGATCTACGAGCGCCACCGGGCCGAGGTCCGGATGGAGCCTTTTCTGGCGGTCCGGGGCCGGCTCCAGAAGGACGGAGCCACCCTCAACATCATCGCCCGGGAGATCCGAGCCCTGCGGGGCGAGCTGGCGCCCCTCCTCCCTGACCCCTTGGAGTACTTTCCCGAGCGGAGGAAGGAAGGAGAAGCCAGCGTCCCCGATCCCTTCCGCTATCTCACCACCCTCCGGGAAAACGCTCCCGAGGCCCGGAACTTCGGTTGAGGGGCTCCATCACCCTCCGTCTCCTCACACCCCTCTTCGCCTGCGGAGACGGGTCCCATCAGGTGCAGCTCCGCCGCGATGCCCCCCCTCACTCGCTCCGGGCCGCCTCGGCGAAGCGACGGGCCGCCTCCTGAAGCCCATCTTCGTCCAGAACCCCGAAGCTGAGTCGGACGAAGGAGGAATCCGGATCATCGCCGAAGCAGAGCTCCCCCGGCACGTACAGGACGCCCGCCTCGAGACACCGGGCGCAGAACTCCGAATCGAGTCCCGTGTCCAGCCGATCCGGAGCCCTGAGCCAGAGGTACAACCCGCCGTCGGGACGCTCCCACGTCCACCCCAGCTCCGGGAGACCTTCCCGGCGGAGGGCCTCGTCCAGGACCTCCATCTTCGTCCGGTAGACGGTCCGGACCCGCCCCACCTGCTCATCGAAGGCCCCTGTGCGGAGGGCCTCCTCCACGACGGCCTGGTTGAGGTTCGCCGTTCCGAAGTCGTGGGCCCCCTTCAGATGGAGGATCCGGTCTCGCCACTCGGGATCGTTCGTACAGGCGAAACCCACCTTGAGTCCCGTGGCGAAGGGCTTCGTGAAGGTGCCCATGTAGAGGACGGGAAAGGAGCGAAACGCCTGGAGTGCCAGGGCGCTCGGTGCTTCAACAGGATCGCGGAAATGGAGCTCCCGATACGCCGCGTCCTCCAGGACCGGAACCACGAAGCCGCTCTCCTGGAGGATATCGGCCAGCTCCTCCTTTTGCGCCGTGCCGAGAGACCGGCTCGACGGGTTGGAGAAGTAGCTCACCAGGTAGACCCCCTTCACCCGGGCCTCCTCCCCCGACTCCTTGAAACCCTCCAGCAGATCTCGAAAAGCCTGGCTGTCCAGGATCCCGGTAGCCGGATCCTCCGGAATGGATCGGAGTCGAACGCCCAGTGAGCGGGCCACGTCCAGGAAGACGAAATAG
Source organism: Gemmatimonadota bacterium (assembly GCA_007122885.1). Classification (GTDB taxonomy): domain Bacteria; phylum Gemmatimonadota; class Gemmatimonadetes; order Longimicrobiales; family Gaopeijiaceae; genus SKSR01. The sequence continues at coordinate 9,713 of SKSR01000266.1, read as the reverse complement.
GTCGGACGTTCCACGAAGATCACGTCCCCCGGATCGCAGAGCACCTCACACGCCAGCGCCAGGGCCTGCTGGGATCCGGTGGTGACGATCACTTCGTCCCGACGAACCGAATCGGCGCCCGCCCCGTCGGCCTTGGCCAGCCTCCGGGCCACCTCCTCCCGAAGGCCCGGGCGCCCTTGGTTCGAACCGTACTGGAGGTGTTCGGGAGGGCCCGACCGCAGCGTCAGATCCTTCACCACCTCGGCGACGGCGCCCGCCGGCAGACTGGTCGTGTCCGTGAACCCGGCAGCCAGGGAAAGAAGACCGGGGGTCTCCAAGGCCAGGCTCATGAGCCTGGTGATCTCCGGGGGTCGAAGCCGTTCCCCCTTCTCGGAAAATTTCATCATGCCGCCGCCTCCCGGTTGCGTCCGAGTCTAACTTGGAACGGATTCGCCACCAAGCCGACGGGCCGAAGGCGTCCCCCGACCACCGCCCGCCACCCAAGAGGGGCGGAGAGACCCGTTGGTCTCCCTGCCCGCTTGCCGGACACGCTCCGGTGGTCCATCCTTTTTCCCATTTCCCCACGGCCAAGGGACCCCTAGACCCCAGGAATCGGACCATGCGCCCATTCGGACCCGGCGTCCACCCCATCCACACTTCGCCGCGCCGGCTTCGTCCCCGCTCCCTCGTCGAAACCGGCGGAGGAGGTGCGGGCGGACGCCACCCGTTATCGCTCCTGGCCCTCCTGGCCACCCTGGTCGTGGCTGCACCGGGAAGCCTGTCGAGCCAGGAACGGGCGGACGCTTCGGATCGACGGCTTACGGCCGCCGACTACTCCCGAGCCGAGGCGTTCCTGGGCCAGAACGCCCAGGAGATGGCGTACGGCCTCCAGGTATCCCCGAACTGGATTGATGGGGAGGAGCGCTTCTGGTACCGGAATCGGATCCGCGAGGGACACGAGTTCGTGGTCGTGGACGCGGCCCAGGGAGACCGGGCCCGGGCCTTCGACCACGTGGAGCTCGCAGCGGCCCTCTCCCGCGCTTCGGACCAGGACGTGGAACCCTTCCAGCTCCCCTTCCAGGAATTCGAGTACCTGAAGGAGGACCAGGTGGTGGAGTTCACCATCGAACCGGAAAAGGCGGACGCCGACCGTGAGCGGTGGCGGTGCGAGCGGAATCCGTACGAATGCACGGGTCCCCTGGATCCCCATCCGAGCCATCCGGACGGGATCCTCTCCCCGGACGGGCGCTACCAGGCGTTCATCCGGGACCACGACCTCTGGCTCGTGGACACGGAGACCGGGGAGGAGCGGCAGCTCACTTCGGACGGACAGGAACGCTACGGCTACGCCACGGACTCCCAGGGCTGGAGGCGGACCGCCACTCCCGTTCTCGTCTGGTCGCCGGACTCCCGGATGATCGCCACCTACCGGTTGGATGAGAGAGACGTGGAGGAGATGCACCTCCTCGAGATGGACGAGCCGCGGCCTCAGGTCCACTCCTGGCCCTACGCGGTGCCCGGCGATTCCATTCTCCCCATGCACGAACGGGTGGTCGTCCATGTGGAGGAGGGAGACGTCGTGGCCTTGGACCACGAGCCCGACTATCAGCGCACTTCGAGTTGCTGCGGGCTCACACGGGTGGACCCTCTCACGGGTCAGCAGAAATGGGCCGACGTACGCTGGAGCCCGGACGGCGAGAGCCTGGCCTTCGCCTCCACTTCCAGGGACTACCGTACCGTGACGTTGCACCTGGCCGACCCCCACTCCGGTGACGTTCAGGAGGTCCATGAGGAGGATCACCCCCAGTTCTTCCTCACGAACATCCGCTCCGGCGGAATCCCCAATTGGCGAATCCTCCACGACCGGGGCGAATTCCTATGGTTCAGCGAGAGGGACGGTTGGGGACACCTCTTCCGCTACGACCTGGACACGGGTGAGGAGCTGGGTCGGGTTACCGGCGGGGACTGGAACGTGGTCGACGTCCTGGAGGTGGATGAAGCCCAGGGGCGGATCCTCTTCACGGGGGTCGGCCGGGAGGAGGGGGTGAACCCGTACTTCCCTCAGCTTTACGCCGTGAACATGGATGGCACCGACCTGACCCGACTCACCCCCGAAGACCTCCACCATACCCTCTCCCTCTCCCCTTCGGGGGCCCACGTGGTGAGCACCGGATCCACACCGGTGGACCCACCGGTCACCCAGGTCAGACGAACCGCCGACGGCGGCGTCACCGGGGCGGTGGAGGAAGGGGACGTCTCCGCGCTGGAGGAGATCGGATGGGAGCCCCCGAAGCCCTTCACCGCCCGGGGCCGGGACGGGGTCCCCGAAGTCCACGGACTCCTGTACCTCCCCTCGGACTTCGACCCCTCCCAGTCCTACCCCATCGTGAACTCCATCTATCCCGGCCCCCAGACGGGAAGCATCGGAACCTGGGGTTTCGATGTCTCGCCGCGGGGCCACGCACATGCGCTGGCGGAGCTGGGGTTCGTGGTGGTGCAAGTGGACGCCCCAGGGACTCCGTTCCGCTCGAAGGCCTTCCATGCCTACTACTATGGGGACATGGGAGACAACGGGCTGGAGGACCAGAAGCGGGCCATGCAGGATTTGGGCGACAGACACGAGTGGATCGACCTGGACCGAGCGGGCATCTACGGTCACTCGGGGGGAGGCTTCGCAACCGCAGCCGCGCTCCTCCGCTTCCCCGACTTCTTCAAGGTGGGGGTCTCGAGCGCCGGCAACCACGACAACCGGGGCTACACGGACTACTGGGGTGAGCGTTGGCAGGGTCCCCTGGAGGCGGCCGAAGACGGGTCCGACACCTACGAAGACCAGGCCAACCACCTCCTGGCCGAGAACCTGGAGGGCCGGCTGCTCCTCAGCTACGGCACCATGGACGCCAACGTCCACCCGAACACGACCCTCCTTCTCATCGACCGGCTCATCGAGCACAACCACGACTTCGACGTCATGGTCTTCCCCAACCGGGGGCACGGTTACGCCGGCGAGTCCTACAAGGTGCGAATGACCTGGGATTACTTCGTCACCCACCTGCTCGAGAAGACCCCACCGGCGGGCTACCGGATCGGTCGGTGACGGATCCCTCCCGCGTTCTGGTAGTGGGGAGCGGGATCGCGGGCCTTACCTTTGCCCTCAAGGTGGCCCGCCACCTACCGGTCCTGGTCATCACGAAGAAGCGTCGGGCCGACTCGAACACGAACTTCGCCCGAGGAGGCATCGCCGCTGCAGGGCTAGGACCCGACGACGACCCGGAGCTCCATCTCCGGGACACCCTGGACGCGGGGGCCGGACTCACCGACCAGGAAGTGGCGGAGGTCGTCGTCCGAGAAGGAGTAGAGCGGGTGCGGGAGCTGGTGGACTGGGGGGTCCGGTTCCGGAGGGAGGGCGCCCGCTTCTCCCTGGGCATGGAAGGAGGGCACTCCCGGCGCCGGATCCTTCACGCTGGAGACCGGACGGGAAAGGAGATCGAGCGTGCCCTTCTGGAGGCGGTGGCCCGGGATGAAAACATCCAGGTCCTGGAACACTTTCTGGCCGTGGACCTTCTGGTGACACGGGTTGGTGGCCAAGATGTCTGCCGGGGCGTCTTGGCCCTGGACCACCGGAAAGGAGAGCTCCGCAGCCTGACCGCCTCCACCACCTTTCTCGCCACCGGAGGATCGGGCCAGCTCTTCCTCCACACGACGAACCCCCGGATCGCCACTGGAGACGGGGTGGCCATGGCGTACCGGGCCGGGGCGCCGGTGGCCAACATGGAGTTCATCCAGTTCCATCCCACCGCCCTTTATCCCACCGAGAATCCGGCCTTCCTCCTGTCCGAGGCGCTCCGGGGCGAAGGGGCCGTGCTCCGGCGGCGGGACGGCACCCCGTTCATGGAGGAGTACGACCCCCGAGGCTCCTTGGCCCCCCGGGACGTGGTGGCCCGAGCAATCCACGCGGAAATGAAGGACCGGGGCGAAAGCCACGTGGTCCTGGACGTCTCGGCCCTTCCTCCGGAGGACTTCGAAGCCCGCTTTCCCGGGGCGGCCGAGGGGTGTCGCTCCCGGGACATCGATCCGCACGCGGACGGGATTCCGGTGGTGCCGGCCGCCCATTACATCTGTGGAGGCGTCCGGACGGACCTGTGGGGCCGCACGGAGTTGGCCGGGCTCTTCGCCGCCGGAGAGGTGGCCCATACGGGAATCCACGGTGCGAACCGCCTGGCTTCCAACTCCCTCCTGGAGGCCGTTGTATTCTCCCACCGGGCTGCCGAGTTCCTCACCGGTGCTTCCGGCCCCGAGCCCATCCACACCCACACGGAGGCCCCAAGGAATCCAGAAAGGGATCCGGAGGCGACCGGACCGGCCGGAATTTCCTGGCCGGAGGAGCCGAACGGTGGAGTCGCCGCCGACGAACCCCCCTTGGAGCACTTGGAGGCCCTTCGGATTCGGCTTCAGCGCCTCATGTGGGAGAAGGTGGGTATCGTCCGGTCCGACCGGGAGTTGAAGGAGGCGACGGAAGGAGTCGCGGCACTTCGACAGGAGGTGGAAGAACTCTGGAAAGGCTCCCCGCGATCGGTGGAAGGGGTGGAGCTCGAAAACCTCCTCACCACCGCCGAACTCGTGGTTCGAAGCGCCCGGAGCCGGAAGGAAAGTCGGGGCCTCCACTACAACCGGGACCACCCGCAAGCCGACGACCACCGGTTCAGCAGGGACACGGTCCTACGCCGAAGCACCACCATATAGGAGGAACGGGAGGAGCGATGCAGGACATTCCCAGTCACATCCAGGAGACCGTATCTCTGCGGCACGGGGGACCCATGCCCTGCCTCGGGCTGGGCGTCTTCCGGATCCCCGACGGGGAGGCGGTACAGAACGCGGTAACTTGGGCTCTAGAGGCCGGGTACCGCCACTTGGACACCGCCGCCGCGTACCGGAACGAGCGGGGCGTGGGTCAGGCGGTCCGGGAGAGCGGCCTCCGCCGGGAGGAACTCTTCGTGACCACGAAGCTCTGGAACGAGGACCACGGCTACGACCGGGCCCTCCGGGCCTTCGACAGGAGCCTGGAGCGCTTGGGGCTGGAGGGGGTGGATCTCTACCTCGTCCATTGGCCCGTTGAGGGGGCCCGCCTGGAGACCTGGAAGGCACTGGAGCGCCTCCTGGAGGAGGGCCGCACCCGGGCCATCGGGGTGAGCAACTACATGGTCCACCACCTGGACGAGCTCCTGGCCTCCTGCCACGTCCCCCCTGCCGTGAACCAAGTGGAGCTCCACCCCTTCAACTGGAGGAGCCGGCAGGAGCTGGTGACCTTCTGCCGAGAACGGGACATCGTCGTGGAGGCCTACAGCCCGCTGACCAAGGCGAAGCGGCTCCAGGAGCCCGTCCTCCAAGAGCTGGCCCGGAGCCACGGGCGGACCCCGGCCCAGATTCTGATCCGCTATTGCTTGGAGAAGGGGACGGTGCCGCTGCCCAAGTCCGGGGACCGGGAACGGATCCAGGAAAACGCACGGGTCTTCGACTTCCGCCTTTCCCCGGAGGAGGTGGAGCGACTCGATGCCCTGGACGAGGGGTACGCTTCTTCATGGGATCCCACCTCCGCCCCATGACCCCAGGACGGAATCGGGCCTCTCCTCTCGCCAGCGAACGGGAGTTCGCGTCGAACTCCTGCGGACCGGAGTTCGCATGGAGCGCCTGCCGGTGAGGAGATCAAAAGGGCTGACCCAAGGCCAGGCCGAAGTGGATCCGCCGGAAGATCTCCCGCCACGTTCCAGGGTCGCCCCGGGTATAGGGGTTCCAAGTCCCCCGACCCATGGGAACCAGGTCGTCGTCCCCGGAAACGAGAAGCACCTCCCGGTCTCCCCGCGGGTCCAGAGCCGCGTCCAGACGGAGGAGGCCCGCCGGAGTGAACACCCGGATCCCGAACCCCGGGGCCGCCAGGGCTTCCCAATGGGAGCTCTCGGCGGGCTCCGGCACGGGCTCCGGCGAGGTCCGCATGAACCCCACGTCCACGAAGGCCGCCACTTGAAGGTTCCGGGTGACTTGGAGACGGCCCTCCAGGTTCCATTCCACCAGGAGATCCCCACCCCGAGGGCGAACGTCCCGTTCCCGGATCTCAAGGTGCTTTCCGTCCGCACACCCTTCCGTCACGGGAACGCAGTCCAGCTCTGCGAGCCGCTCCTCCGGAACCGGGTAGACCTGCGGACCCAGGCGATAGTCCCCGGAGCCACGGACACTCTGCATCCCTCCGCTGAAGAAGCGGAGCTGGGGTGGGAGGGGGTCCCGCCTCGGGCTCAGGATCCCGGCATGGAGGCGCACGGCCCCCTCTCCCCGGAGCCCCACCTCCCGGGTGGCACCCAGAGTCACGGCACCCTGCCGAAAGGGGATCTGGGACCCGGTGGCCCCTCCGGCTCCTCGCACCCGGGCTTGGGCCCACAAGCGCCAATCTTCGCTCCACCGGGCCAGGGCGCCCGGATCCTCGGGGTCCAGCTCCCCCGGAACCTGGCGAAGGAAGCCGAGCCCCGGCGCCCACCGGAGCCCCACCTCCAGCGGGGCGAGACGCTGAGCCATTTCCAGCCGGGCCACCTCTTCCGGTCCGCACGCGCCGAAGTTGAGACAGTAGTAGAAGCCGGCCGCCCGGACCCGTATCCTCTCGAGCTCATACGCCGCCCACACGACCCCGTCGTCCCCCAAGGGCCTCTCGGTCCGGAGCCGGCCCCCGGCCCCTTCCACGACGTAGGCTCCAGCCTGGGACTGCCGTCTCAGCCAGGCTCCCCCGGAGAGGGTCCCCAGGGGCCGGCCCGGCCACGGTATCGCCACGTCTCCCTCCGCGAAGTAGTTGACCCGGGCTACCTCTCCTTCACCCACCCCCCCGCAGGGGAAGTTGCCCCCGATCTGCGAGCCCAGGAGATTCCCCACTCCAGCCCGGAGAGTGAGCACGTTCGGACGACTCAGGAAGTAGCGGTCCCGCCACCCCCCCATGAGCTCCAGACACCGGACCGACGAGATGGAACCACGCACCTCGGGGCCCCGTGGCTCCGCCACCGCGTTGATCTGGATCTCGGTGGTCACCACCGTATCCCCTTCCTCCAGCCCGCTGGCGGCCACGGTGGCTGACTGCACCACCGGGAGAGCATCCAGTTGCCGACGGGTCCGGTCCAGGAGCGAAGGCCGAAAGTCCTCCCCTTCGTGGAAGGCCAGTCGGTCCCGGACCACCGACTCGTCCACCGGACTGTCGGTGTGTATCCGCGTCGGACCGAAACGGACCGGAGGGCCCGGATCGACGACGGTGAATCGAATCCGCGCCGTTCCTTCCCCACGGTCCATCTCCGCGCCGGAGACGACCACGGCATACGGCCGGCCCCTCTCGGAGAAGGCCTCGGAGATCGCCCGGCCCGTTCGGACGGCCCGGTCCTGGGTATATTCCACCCCCCTCCGCAAGGGGAGCCGACCTGGCAGGCGCACCGGAGGATCCAGGTGATCGAGCCCTTCCACCACGACTTCCTCGACCACGAAGACATCCTGGTCCGCACCAGGCTCGGTGGGGGAAAACTGGGCCTGGAGGGTGGCGCTGAGAGGGCCGACGAAAGAACCGTCCAGAGGACCGGTGACAGTGTCCCCGACAGAGTCGGCGAGGGATCCCCAGAGGGGGGCGGCGAGGAGGCTCCCCCCGAGGACACAGAGGGTCCGGAGCCCACAACGCCCCCGCCCGGGCCCGCGGCTCCGTGCTTTTCCCTCAGCCCCGGGACCTGTCCTTGGCCCCGGCGGCCCATTCCGCCGCGCCACCTCGTTACTTGGAGCGCGGCGGCGGCGCTCCTCCTCTTCATTGGCCCACCGGCCGCCGGGTCCTATTCCGGAGCCGGAGATGACCCGGGGCGAGGGGAGGTTGCGATGGCCCCGTTCACCTTCTCTTCGGCGGACACCCTGTCCTTCATCCTGACCCCGACCCCCGAGGACCCGGCGGAGATGTTCGACCCGGATCAACTGGACCTCCTCGAGAAGTTGAACCGGACGGACCGGGAGCGGCTCCCCCGGTCCGATCACATCGTCGTGCCCGACCGCTGGGACGCGCCGGAGGTGGCGTACAGCCCCCTCCCCTCCCACGTGCCTCGATTGGAGGACTACGAGCAGGCTCTCTTGGTGCACCAACCCCTCCAGGTCTTCGGCGCATACGAGGGAGGACGCTTGGTCCGCTGGGGCCCCGTCAGCACGGGCCGCCGGGACACCCCCACGCCCCCGGGGCGATTCAACCTGAATTGGCGTTCCCGGGGACGCCACAGCACGGTGAATCCGGAGTGGTACCTGACTTGGTACTTCAACTTCCACAACGAGCGGGGCCTCTCCTTCCACCAGTACGCCCTTCCCGGTGAGCCGGCCAGCCACGCCTGCGTCCGCCTCCTGGAGCGGGACGCCCGCTGGATCTACGGGTGGGGCGAGGAGTGGGAGCTGGACGATCGGGGCTGGGAGATTCTGGAGTCCGGCACCCCTGTGTGGATCGTGGGAGAATACGAATTCGACGCCCCGCCCCCGTGGAAGGATCCGGAGAATCCACACCCCCTCCTTTCCGCTGAGGATCTGAAGCTCACAGCTCCGTCAGCCGGTGGAGGAACTGCCGGACCTCGATCGGATCCTGAAGGGAGTACTCCGCTTCCGTAGGGCGAGGCTTCCTGGCCACCAGGATTCCCATTCCACGACCCCGGAGCGCCCGAAACGCGTCCTCGTCCGTGGTGTCGTCCCCCACGTAGAGGGGCAGCACCTCGGGCCCCTCCAACTCCAGGGCCTCCAGCAGCCAGAGGACCGCCCGCCCCTTGTCCCACTCAATGTCGGGCCGGAGCTCGAAAACCTCCTTCCCTCGGCTCTTTCGGAGCCCCTCCCGTCCCTCCATCGCCCGGTCCACCACCTCCTCCACCACCGCCACCCGGTCCCGTGCCACTTGCCGAAAATGGATCGCCACCGTGGGCCCCTTGGGCTCCACCAAAGCCCCCTCCACCTTCGACAGCTCCACCTCCAGCTCCCGGGCCACCTCCTCGATGACCGGAACCAGCTCCTGCGCTACCTGGCGGACCACCGGACTTCCCGTGGTCGTCCTCCCCGCGATGTCGAAGCCATGGCTCCCTGCGTAGCTCACTCCGTCCACGTCCACCAGGCCCTCCACGTCCTCCCTCCCCCGGCCACTCACCACGGCTACCGGGAATCGCTCCGCCAACTTCCGGATCGCCTCCCGGGTTTTCGAATCCAACGTGGTGCCATCCGGGCGCTCCACGATGGGGGTGAGCGTCCCGTCGTAGTCCAGGAAGATGGCCGGGCGCTTCTTCCGGAACGCTTCCGTGAAGCCCGACCATACCCCGCGCTCCAGGACGGCGGGTCGCCGGTCCTCTCTCCTGCGGAACCACGCATCCAGGAGGGGCACCGACCCGGAGGAAAGCTCATCGGGGCGGACCAGGAGGTGGGCCCCTACCTCCCGGAGGGACAGCCGAACGGACTCGTCGGAAGCCACGCCCACGGCCAAGCCGAACTCCCCCTCCCGTGCCGCCTCCACTCCCGAGACCGCGTCCTCGAAGACCGCTGACTCTCCCGGCTCCGCCCCCAACCTCCGGGCGGCCTCCAGGAACATGTCGGGATCAGGCTTTCCGGAGAGACCTTCCTCCACCAGGGTCACGCCGTCCACACGGACTTGAAAGAGGTGGTCGATCCCCGCCCCCTCCAACACCTGCCGACAATTCTGGCTGGACGAGGCCACCGCC
>SKSR01000092.1 GCA_007122885.1 Gemmatimonadota bacterium | reverse complement strand
GGAGGGGACGACGGTGGAGCGAGAGGTGCCCTTCGTGGCTCGCGAGGAGGGAGAGATCATCCAGGGGGTGGCCGACCGGGTCCTCAGGATTCCTGAAGAGGCGGGGGTGCGTTTGGTGGTGGTGGACTGGAAGACGGACCGGGTGACGGAGGACGGGGGCGGGAGAGGGTTGGATACGGCGAAGGCCGGTCGGGGAGGGGGCGGGAGTTCGGAGGGAAAGCCTTCGGGAGAGGAACCATACGCCGCCGATCCCCTGGCGGTTCAGGCACAAGAGTACCACCCACAGATGCAGGCATATCGGCGGGCCCTGGCTCGACTCCACCGGCTGCCGGTGGAGCGGGTGGAAGGGGTTCTGGCCTTCCTTCCGGCGGGCCGGACGGTGCCCGTGACGTAGGCCACCATTCCTTTGCCAGGACGCGGCCGAGTGCAAGAGGAGCGGTTCAGGCGAAGAGATTGACCGCGGGCACGAGGACCAGAAGGAAGACGACCGTCAATGCGAGCCCGGCCCGGAGGAAGTCGGCCACCCGGTAACCCCCGGGTCCCATGAGGAGAGCGTTCACCTGATGGGTGGGAAGGAGGAAGGCGTTGGAGGCGGCCAGAGCGACCACCAGGCCGAACTGGCCCGGATCGGCGCCGACTCCCACGGCTACGTTCGCCGCCAGGGGAACCAGGAGCACGGTGGCTCCCACATTGGAAACGGTCAGGGTGAACGCGGTGGTGAGCGTCGCCAGGGCGAGCTGGATCCCCCATAGAGGAAGATGGCCAGAGGCGCCCACGACCCCCTGAGCGATCCAGGCGGCGGTACCCGTGACCTCCAACGCATGGCCGAGGGGAATGAGGGCGGCCAGGAGGAACACGGTCTGCCACGAGACGGCCCGGTAGGCCTCGTCGGGAGTGAGGACCCGGGTGGACAGGATCACGGCAGCCCCCACCATCAGAGCCAAAGAGAGCTGGAGCTCGGTGAAGATGACGAGCCCCAACGCCAGGGCGAAGCCTGCCAGGGCCCAACCCTGCTTCTCGGTCCTCGGAGGTTCGGCCGGATAGTCCGAAAGAACTACGAACGCCCGCTGCTCGGCCAGTCGGGCCAGATGGCTCCACGGGGCGAAGGCGACCAGGACATCGCCGCCTTCCAGCTCGATTTGCCGAAGCCCCTGGGTAAGAAGCTCGCCGTTCCGGTAGACGGCCAGGAGGGAAACCCCGAAGGCGTGTCGCAGCCTGAGATGGCGCACCTTGCGCCCCACCGCGTCGCTCCCGGGGCGTACCAGGACCTCCGCCAACCCGGCGTGTTCCTGGTCTCTGAGCACCGCGAAAGGATCGCTTTCGGCGGTGGTGAGGCCCTGGGCCTTGGCGAATCGATCCACCCGCTCCGGAGGGCCGACCAGGCCCACCAGAGCTCCGGCCTCCACGGTGAAATCCCGAGCGGGAGCCACCGTTAGGCCGTCCCCATCCTGAACGGCCACCAGGAGGACGCCGTGCCGTTCGGCCTCCACTTCCTCGACCTGCCGGCCCACAAGGGGGCTTTCTTCGTAGACCCGGTACGGCCGAATCCGTCGGTCCAGACCGTAGACCGCCGCCACGTCCGGAAGGGCTCGCTGAGCGTCCCGGGCCGGCGTCCTGCGGGGAAGGAGCCAGGGCCCGGCCACCGCGAAGAGAAGGATCCCGGCCACCGTGAGTACCAGACCGATGGGAGTGGGTGAGAACAGCCCGTAGGGCTCGATCTCTACCTCCAGGTTCCGGGCCGAGGAGGCGAGCAGATCGTTGAGGAGGATCAGGGGCCCCGACGCCACCAGGGTGAGGGTACCGCCCAAGATCGCCGCGAAGCCCATGGGCATGAGCAGGCGGGAGACGGGAATGGTGGTCCGTTCGGAGAGCCGCTCCACCACCGGCAGGAAGAGGGCCGCGGCGCCGATGTTCTGCATGAAGGCGCTGAGCCCTGCCACCGTCGATGACACGAGAGCGCCCAGTCCCCGCTCCGTGGTCCCGCCCATCCGGAGGAGAAAGGCCGCTACCCTACGCATCACCCCGACCCGATCGAGGCCGGCTCCGAGGATCATGATCGCGATGATGGAGATGACGGCGTTGGACGAGAAGCCGGCGAAGAGGTCCTCGGGTGGAACGAGCCCTGTGAGCCCCACGGCCACCATGATCAGGACGGCGGCCACGTCGATCCGCACCACCTCCGTCACGAAGAGGGCGAAGGCCCCGGCCAGGATGGCCAGAGCCACCGCCATTTCCGTGGTCACACCCTCCATGGCGCTCCGACCGGCTTCCCCCCGCGGCGTGCGCCTACCACCTCACCACTCCGGTCACCCTGGCATCCACGGACATCTCGCCACCCTCCCGTCGGCTCGGGAGTTCCCGGACGGTCAGGACGAGCCCTCGGCCGGGACGGTCCCGGCGGCCTGGGTGCCGGACTCCTCCCGAGCCACCTGGCCGATCTCCCGATAGCGGGAGAAGGGGCCATCCACGAACCGGGCATCGAAACCCTCCCGGGCCAGGAAGGCGGTGGCCACCGCGGCCCGGACCCCGCTTCCGCAATGAACGAGGAGGACCTGCTCCCTGGGGATCCTCTCTCGGGCGTAGGAGGGGAGGCGGGTGTACGAGGCGTGGATGGCTCCGGGCACGTGGCCGGCGGCGAACTCGGCCTGGAAGCGGACGTCGACCACGGTCGTGTGGTGCTGCCCCCTGATCTGCTCCAGATCCGGGAAGGTGAGGGTTTCGATGGAGGCGCTCTCCCCCCCGCCTTCGAAGTAGTGGACCAGGGTTTCCGGAGGAACGAAGCCCACGATCCGGTCGTAGCCGATCCGGACCAGGTCCCGGACCGCTTCCTCGACCCTGGGCTCGTCCACCACCAGGACGATGGGCTGGGTTTCGTCCTCCACCAGGGAACCCACCACGGTGTTGAAGTTCTTGTCCATCGGCGCGAACAACGATCCGGGGATGTGCCGGTGCATGAAGGCCGTCCGGTCCAACCGGCCGTCGATGATCAGGGCTTCCCGGTTTTCCACCGTGCGGACCAGCTCGGAGCGCGTGAGCCGCTGTGGTCTGGGGAGCTGGCCCAGCACGGGCACCCCCTGGTTGTTCTGCCGCTTCATCCGGGCGAAATATGTCTGGGGCTCGGGCTGTCCCTCCAGGATCGCCTCCACGAAGGCGTCCTCCCCGCGGCGGGCGGCGTCCAGGGAAGCATTGTAGAGCTTCTCGTATCCCACCGTGGTCTGCGGGACGGCCCCGAGCTCCTTTCCGCAGGTGGAGCCGGCGCCGTGGGCCGGCCAGACCTGCACGTAGTCCTGGAGTTCCTCGAAACGGCCCAGAGAGGAGTAGAGCTGCCGAGCCGACGGCTCCTGCACCCCGTGCATGCCGGCGGCCTGCTCCAGCAGGTCGGGACGCCCCAGGTCGCCTACGAAGACGAAGTCGCCGGTGGCCACTCCGATGGGAGTGCTCGCGCCCCCGCCCCGGTCCACCACCAGATAGCTCAGATGCTCGGGCGTGTGGCCCGGCGTGTGCACGGCCCGGATCTCGATGTTCCCCACCTGGAACGTGTCACCGTCCTTCAGGAAATGGGCGTCGTACGTCCCGTCCCGGGCCCAGTCGCTGGCCCACTCCTCGCCTCCCTCGTCCGAGAGGTAAACCTTGGTTCCGAACCGGTGGGCGAACTCCCGGGCCCCGGAAAGGAAGTCGGCATGGATGTGGGTCTCCGCCACTGCGGTGACCTGCAGTCCCTCGGCCTCGGCCACCTCCACGTACCGATCGATGTCCCGCTGCGGGTCGATGAGGAGCGCCTCCCCGGTCTGCTGACACCCGACCAGGTAGGCGAACTGGGCGAGTTTCCGGTCGAAAAGCTGCCTGAAGAGCATGGGTCCCTCCTGGAGAAAGCCGAAAGCGGGCCCATGTCATTCTTACATGTAATAACATGAGCTGTCCTATCAATACTACCCTTCGGTGGGTGGCCGTCAAGGGGGCGGCCGGGGGAAGCCGGGGGACCCGCGCCCTTCCAGGCGTAAAGGGCTCCGGTTCAGGCGTAAAGGGCCCCGGCCAGCTCGCTGCGGCGGCGACGGACCACCGGGTCGTCTCCGCCCAGGTAGTGGAAGAGGGCCACGCACGCACGGCGCGGACCGTCGTCGTCCAGTGTCCGGTCCTTCTTAACGGCCTCGATGAACGCCCCCAGCGCCGGGTCGAACTCTCCTCCCCTCAGACGCCGGATCCCCTCCAGGTACAGCCTTCCTGCCGGCAACTCCTCCAACTCACCCGGCTCCTCCAAGCGTTGCATGAGTCGGGCCAGAACCCGGAGGGCCTCCGCCTCCTCCTCGGCCTCCGGCGGCAGCTCCTGGGCTTCCAATCGCTCCAAGGCTCCGACCGGGTCCTGGAAGACGTTCTCCCGGACCTCGACCAGAGCCGCCCCCTGTGCGTCGGCCTCGCCGTTGGGGAGGGCTCCGCGGAGCCACCGTCGGATCTGGTCTTCCGGGAGGGCTCCCACGAACTCATCCACCGGCTCGCCATCCACGAAGAGCTTCACGTTCGGGATGCTCCGCACCCCATACCGGCCGGCCTCCTGGGGGAAAGCCTCCGTGTCGACTTTGGCCAGCTTCCACCTCCCCTCGCTCTCCCCGGCCAGCTTCTCGAGGGTGGGCCCCAGGATCCGGCAAGGGGCGCACCATTCGGCCCAGAAGTCCACGATGACGGGAGTGGTCCGGCTCGCCTCCACCACATCCTGCTGGAAATCCTGGATCTCGTACGCCATGGTCGGTCGGGCTCCGGCTCGAGGGTCATTCCGTATCTCGTCCCGGTACTACCGGGAGCACGATGTACCTGACATTCGTACGCCGGTAAATCTAAGGACGATGGAAGCGGAGACCGAACCTGGAGCCCGAGAAGGGCCCTGCCGCCTACATGCGCGCCCTCTGGGCGATCACGTAGTCCCGGAGCACGCCGGTCTCGGTCTCCAGCTCCTCCAACCGGTGCTTGACCAGATCCCCCACCGAGAGGACTCCCACCACCTGCTCGTCGCGCACCACCACCAGGTGCCGAAGCCGCTCCCGGGTCATGCGGGCCATGGCCACGTGGATGGAGTCGTCCACGGCGCAGAGGGGAGCCGGCCGTCTCATGACTTCCCGGACCGGGCGCTCCCGGATCGGGCGCCCCGAGTCGACCACCGCGCTCACCACGTCCCGCTCGGCCAGAAAACCGACGACCCGCCCCCCCGTCTCTACCACGGGAAGCCCACCGATGCCGTGCTGGATGAGCAGGGTGGCGGCCACGCCCAGGGTGGCGTCCGGGCCGATGGTGACCACATCCGAGCTCTTGCTTTTGAGAAGCCGAGCCACGCTCATGACGCCTCCTTCTGGTTCTACGGTCGTCGAGGGGGGGGGAGATTCCAACGTATCGCCGAAGAGCGCTGTGGGACCATAAAAATCGGATGCCGCCCTTGGATTGACGTTCCGCCTGGGCACCGTGAGACTGGATCTTCAGAGCCCCGGCCCAGGGCCCGAATACGGAGGACCCGGCTCGCGCCGCCGTGTCACCTTCGTCCCTGAACGGGGCCCCGCCCCTGCCACAACCCACCCAGACCGACGAGAGCCCCGGACGTGAAGCCGAAGCCCCCCCGCCCGCCCTTGCCGGAGATCCTGGCCAGCGAGCTGGAGATCCGCCCCCGGCAGGCTGCCGAAGCCCTGGAACTCTTCGATGCCGGCAACACCCTCCCGTTCGTGGCCCGGTACCGGAAGGAGGCCACCGGCGGACTGGACGAAGTCCAGCTGAGGCACCTGAAGGAACGGGCGCAGGAGCTCAGGGCCCTGGAGGAACGAAAGGAGAGTGTCCTGGACACGATCCGGGAGCAGGGCGTCCTGACGGACGAGCTGGAGCGGGCCATCCGGAGCGCCCGGACCAGGGCGGAAGTGGACGATCTCTACCTTCCATACAAGCCGAAGCGGAAGACTCGAGGCGTCCGGGCCGTAGAGCGGGGCCTCGAGCCCCTGGCCGACGGAATCTGGGAGGGACGGCTGGACGACCGGAAAGCTCGAGGGGAGGCCAACCGCTTCGTGGACCCTGCGAAGGAGGTCCCGGACCCGGACTCGGCTCTTCAGGGGGCCAGGGACATCGCGGCGGAGAGGATCAGCGAAGACGCGGGGGTGCGGGAGTGGCTCCGGAGGCTGGCCCGTACGAAGGGCACGGTCCGGGCCAAAGCCGCCCGCCGGAAAAAGGGAGAGGAAAACGCGAAGGGGAAGGACGAAGCATCCAAGTTCCAGGACTACCACGACTTTTCCGAGCCCGTTTCCCGGATCCCCTCCCATCGGATCCTGGCCATCCGGAGAGGAGAATCGGAGGGGGCCCTTCGCTGGACGGTGGAGATGCCCGAGGAGGAGGTCCTCGCCGGGCTGGAGCGGCGACTCCTGGCTGGACGCCCCGCTCGCGACGAAATGACCGCCGCGGTCCACGACGCCTGGCGAAGGCTCCTCCGTCCCGCCACGTCCGGGGCCGTGCGGACCGAGCTCTCGGAGCGAGCGGAGACCGAGGCCATCCGGGTCTTCGGAGAGAACCTGGAAGAGCTGCTCTTGGCTCCCCCGGCGGGGGAACGACGGGTCCTGGGGCTGGACCCGGGGTTTCGGACGGGGGTGAAGGCGGCGACCGTCTCTCCCACCGGCGCGGTTCTGGACACGGACACCCTCTACCTCCACCAAGAAGCCTCCTTCGCCCAAGGAGTCCGTCGCCTCGTGGAAAGGCACCGTCCCGACTTCGTGGCGGTGGGGAACGGGACGGCCTCCCGGGAAACCCAGGAGGCAGTTCGGCAGGCCCTCGACGGAGCCGACGACTCGGGCCGGCCCCACGTGGTCCTGGTAAACGAGGCGGGGGCCTCCGTCTACTCCGCTTCCGAGCTGGCCCGAGAGGAGCTTCCCGGCCTCGATGTCTCGCTCCGGGGAGCCGTGTCCATCGCCAGACGGCTCCAGGACCCCCTGGCCGAGCTGGTGAAGATCGACCCGAAATCCATCGGAGTGGGGCAGTACCAGCACGATGTGAACGAGCACCGGCTCCAGGACCGGCTCGACCAAGTAGTGGAAATCTGTGTGAATCGGGTGGGGGTGGAGGTGAACACGGCCTCCATCCCCCTCCTCTCCTATGTGGCCGGCATCGGGCCCACCCTGGCCCGGCGGATCCAGGAACTTCGGGACGAGCGGGGCGGCCTGGGCTCCCGGAAGGAGCTCCTGGAGGTGCCCCGGCTCGGACCGAAGGCCTTCGAGCAGGCCGCCGGCTTCCTCCGGATCCGGGACGGCGACCACCCCCTGGACCGGACCGCCGTTCACCCGGAGCGCTATCCCCTGGTCGAGCGAATGGCCCGGGACCGGGGCCTATCGGTTGAGGAGTTGGTGGGGAACGAGGAGGCCCTCACCCGGATCCCACTGGACGAGTACGTGGGGGGAGACGTGGGACGCCCCACCATGGAGGACATCCTGGAAGAGCTCCGCCGGCCCGGACGGGACCCCCGGGAGGAGTTCGAGCCCCCGGCGTTCCGGGAGGACGTTCGCAGCCTGGAGGACCTGGAGGTGGGGATGCGCTTGGAGGGGGTGGTGACCAACGTGGTGGCGTTCGGCGCCTTCGTGGACCTGGGGGTCCACCAGGACGGCCTCGTACACATCTCCCAACTGGCGGACCGGTTCGTGAAGGATCCGCGGGAAGTGGTCCATGTGGGCCAACGGGTCCGTGTCCGGGTCGTGTCGGTGGAACCCGAGAGGGGGCGCATCGGGCTCTCCATGAAGGCGGTGAAGAGCTGAGGGAAAAGGAGACGCCCGCCGAGCACGACACCGAGACCCGGCACCCGACGGCCGTCACCCTTACCCGTCGGTGACACACCCCCGGGAGGCGGAGGAGACGGTCCGTACGTAGCGTCGCAGCGCTCCGCGTTCCACCTTCAAGGGCGGCTCGGACCACCGGGCCCGCCTCCGTTCCACTTCCTCGGGCTCCACCTCCCATTCGATCCGGTTCGCTTCCGTATCGATGAGGACCGAATCCCCGTCGCGGACCAGGGCGATGGGACCCCCGTTCTGGGCTTCCGGAGCCACATGGCCCACCACGAAGCCGTGGGTGCCCCCGGAGAACCGGCCGTCGGTGACCAGAGCCACGGACGGTCCGAGCCCGGCCCCCACGATCCCGGCGGTGATGGAGAGCATCTCGGGCATCCCCGGCCCTCCCCGGGGCCCCTCGTAGCGGATCACCACCACATCTCCGGCCCGGATCCCGCCCTCCTCCAGAGCCCGAAGGGCGTCCTCCTCCGACTCGAAGACCCGTGCGGGCCCCTGGAACCGGTTCCCCTCCTTCCCCGTGATCTTGGCCACCGACCCGTCCGGAGCCAGACTCCCCGTGAGAATTTCGAGATGTCCGGTGGGCTTGAGTGGCCGATCCAAGGGCCGGATGAGGTCCTGCCCTTCCGCGAGTGGCGGCACCCCATCCAGGTTCTCGGCCAGGGTGTCCCCGGTGACGGTGAGGCAATCGCCCTCCAGGAGGCCGGCGTCCAGGAGGAGCTTGAGGACCGCCGGGGTTCCGCCCACCCGGTGGAGGTCCTCCATGAGGTAGCGGCCGCTGGGCTTGAGATCCGCCAGGTACGGCACCCGGTCGCTCACCGCTTGAAAGTCGGCCAAGGCGAGCTCCACACCCACGGAGTGGGCCACGGCCAGGAGGTGGATCACCGCGTTGGTGGACCCGCCCAGGACGGTGACCAGGGTCATGGCGTTCCGGAAGGCGGCCGGCGTCATGATGTCCTTGGGGGTGACGTCGTCCTCCAGCAGGCGCCGGAGGGCGGCTCCCGCCCTCCGGCACTCCTCTTCCTTGGCCGGATCCGTGGCCGGAGTCGAGGAGCTGTACGGGAGGGTCATGCCGAGGGCTTCCGCCGCCGAGGCCATGGTGTTGGCCGTGTACATTCCCCCGCACGCGCCGGGCCCGGGACAGGCGCTCCGGACGATCCGGTGGAAGTCGCCTTCCTCCAGCCTCCCGGCCACCAGACTCCCGTACGCCTCCAAGGTGCTCACCAGGTCGATCCGCTCGTCCCCCACCTGCCCAGGCCGGATCGTTCCCCCGTAGACCATGAGTGCCGGCCGGTCCAGCCGCCCCATGGCCATGAGAGAGCCCGGCATGTTCTTGTCACAGCCGGGAATGCAGACCAGCCCATCGTAGAAGTGGGCTCCCACCACAGTTTCGATGGAGTCGGCGATCAGGTCCCGGGACGGGAGGGAGTAGCTCATTCCGGGCGTGCCCATGGAGATACCGTCGCTCACCCCGATCGTGTTGAAGCGCATGGGGACGAGCCCCTCCGACTCCACCCCGTCTCGAACCGCCCCGGACAGGTCCAGGAGGTGCATGTTGCAAGGGTTTCGCTCCCACCACATGGAGGCGATGCCCACCTGGGGCTTGTTCAGATCCTCCGGGGTCAGGCCGGCGCCGTGGAGCATGGCCCGGGCGCTGGCCCGGGCCGCAACCTGGGTGAGCGTGGCGCTCCGGCGATTCAACGTGGGTAGGGACTCGGACACGGGAGATCTCCAGGGTTCGGGGGCCCGGAGCGGAGAAGGCGCCGGTATCGGGGAACGAGTCATGGGTAGGGCAAGACGGCCCCTCCGCGCAACGCCCCCCTGGAGGGCACCTTCCCCGGGTCACGTCCGTTCTTCGGGTTGCTCGGAATTCCAGAGCGCCGCCACTGTTGCCCTGTCGACGGCCGAGGCCGACGTTGGGGGAATGCGAATGGAGAGAACGAAATGAACCCGCCCGCTCCGTCCTTCACCCTGGGGGTGGAGGAAGAGTATCTCCTGGTGGACCGGGAGACCCGGGACCTGGTGGAGACCCCACCGGAAGGCCTTCTCCAAGACCTCCAGGAGCGGCTGGGCGAACGGGTCTCGCCCGAGTTCCTCCGCTCCCAGATCGAGGTGGGAACCGGGGTCTGCCAGGGAGTGCGGGAGGCCCGGTGGGAGCTCGCTCGTCTCCGGCGTACCGTGGCCGAGGCGGCCGAGCGCTACGGGTTGGCCCCCATCGCCGCTTCCAGCCACCCCTTCGCGCATTGGACGAGCCAGAAGCCCACGGAGCAGAAGCGCTATGAGCTCCTAGCCGAAGAGATGCAGAGCGTGGTCCGGCGCCTGCTGACCTGCGCCACCCACGTCCACGTGGGGGTGGAGGGGGATGAACTGCGAATCGACCTCATGCAGCAGGCCTCGTACTTCCTCCCGCACCTCCTGGCTCTCTCCACTTCGTCTCCCTTCTGGGTGGGGAAGGACACGGGGCTCAAGTCCTACCGGGTGGCGGTCATGGATCAGCTCCCCAGAACCGGCCTACCGGAACGTTTCGAGTCGTGGACCGACTACCGGCGGCACCTGGAGACGCTCACCGGCGCGGGTCTCATCGAGGACGATTCCATGATATGGTGGGACATCCGCCCGTCCCCCCACTTCCCCACCCTGGAGATGCGGATCACCGACGTCTGCACCCGGCTCGAGGACACGGTATGCATCGCGGCCCTCTACGCCTCCATCATCCGCATGCTCTACCGCCTGAAGCTCCAGAACCAGCGGTGGCGAATCTACACGAACATGCTTATCCGGGAGAACCGCTGGCGAGCCCAACGCTACGGTTTCGACGCGGGCCTCATCGATTTCGGACGGGGGGAGATCGTTCCATGCTCGGACCTTCTCGAGGAGCTCATCGAGATCGTCCGCCCGGACGCCTATGAGGCCGGGTGCCTGCCGGAGGTCCTCCATGCCCGGGAGATCCTGCGGAGGGGAACCTCCGCCCACCGGCAGCTGGATCTCTATCACCGGGAAGTGGAGGAGGGTACGGAGCCGGAGGAAGCCCTCCGGAAAGTGGTGGATATGCTGGTGCAGGAGACGGTGCAAGGGATCTGATCGTAAGCCGGAAGGGCAGGCATCTCCGGCTCACCGCCGCCCTCCCGGCCGTCTGGTTCTTCGGGGGATGCGGCGTGGCCATCCTCCTGGCACCCTCTGAACCGCATCGCCCTCCTCGGGTTCGAGGGCTCCATCCTGGCTGGACCGGAGGATAGGTCCTCCGGACGCTGCTCCTGGCCCCCTGGTCTCCGGGACTTCGAAAAGTTCACCGCCCGACCGGCTCGGTCGGACGGCCACGGCCATCCACGAACATGATCTGCCGGCGCGGATACACGGGGAGGATCCTCTCCCTGTGCTCCTCCGCATTGAACGCCTCCATGGCCGCCGATGAAATCCGGCTCTTCCAGATCCGACGCTTTCTGGCGTTGACGAGGTAGCGCACCGTGATGCTGGTCCACGAGTCTTCGAGGGAGACGAACACCTGGGGATCCCGTGGAACGGACGTCTCGAGGCGGCGCTCGCGCAGGATCCGCTCGTACGTTTCGGCGGGTCCCGCCATGGTATCGCCCAACAGCTCCCCGGCGGTTTCCTTCAGGAGCCTTACGGCGTAGGGCAGGTCGGACTCGTTCGCCACCGGGACGGCCAGCTCATCCCACACGTAGGGAAAGTCCCTGGTGAAGTTAACGATGCTCCCAGTGAGGACCTCGTTGTTCGGAAAGGTGATGAGGCGTCCCGTCGGCTGCTCGGCCGTGACGGAGACCCCCGGCCGTTCCGGGCCGCCGATCTCCCAGACAGTAGTCGTGAAAAAGTCGATCCGGAACACGTCTCCCAAGACGTCTCCCACTCCGATCCGGTCCCCGACCCGGTAGTAGCCTCGCATGCCGTTCATCAGCCAGCCCGTGAAGCTCTCGATCGGGTTCTGGAGTGCCCAAGAAAGGGCGAGTCCGATCAGGCCGAGCGAGCCCACTAGGGCTCGTATGTCCCCGACCAAGACACTGATTGCGATCCCCAGGGCGAGGAGCCAGATCACGACCCCTGACAGCGCCGCGATCGCATTCGCCCTCTCCCACCCTCGCAGCACCCTCCCGAGGGAGCGGCGGAGGATCAAGCTCAGGATCCAGGCCATGAGGAGGACCGCGAGAGCGACCAGGTACTGCGGGAGGTTCGCGAAAAAAGCGTCGCGCAGATCCGCAGCCGTCTGCCGCGCTTCCCCCAGGGCTTCACCCAGCACCTCACCAGGGTCCGTCACGGGAACCGTTTCCGCAGGCGGCGTCTGGGCCATCAACCCCGGCAGCGCAGGTTGGGCCAGCGCTACGTCTTCTTGGACCGCAGCGTCCAGTCCGATAAGGAGGAGAAACAGGGCGGTGACAGCCACCGCGAGGATCGTCGCTTGCCGGAAGGACCGGAGGTTGGTCCTGGCCCCACGCGCCACCCCGCCCGCTCGCAGCTTTCCTCGCAGCCCCCGCCGCCGTGCTGACATCCGCCTCGTCCGCGGAGCAGCCCGCCCCGATCGCGACGTGCTCGAGAGGCCATGGGTGTTACTGCCCATGGGCCTTCACCGACGCCTATCGAGTCCGACGCGTGTATCCCCATCCGCCTCCGAACAAGATCAGAATCGCAAGGACGATCAGAATGGTCGTGGTGGACATGTTAGATGCTCCCGTATGGTAGGATCTCCGTTGCTCAATCAACCTGTGTGTTGACGATTGAACGCTAGCGGAAGCAGTCCCCGACCAACATCGCTCGAAGGTGTGACATCCTCTGTGAGCCCGTGGTCTCCCCCAACCCCGTCCGAACGTTCGTCCGGGGGCAATCTGGCGGACGACCGGGGTAAAGTGCTATTAATGCAAGGATGAACCATGCGAGCTATCATGGGTCGAGCTTCCACCGGGCCCGCCCGCTCGCACAGCGGAGGCGCCGCCTCCCTGCACGAACCCCTTGACTTCCGGCTCCCGAGCGGGCCCCTCCGGCGGACCGAGCGTCTTCCGGAAATGGGGTCTCACGGGAACTGCGGATGAGGGTCGGCCATGTCCGACAACCTGATCGCCCTGCAGAACAAGTTCTTGGGGCAGGGAACCACGGTCTATGACAAGCTCTCGGCCCTTCATGAGGCCCAGGGCTACATCGGGGACGACGACATACTGGCCTTGGCGGAGCAGTACAACCTGCCCCCGGCCCACGTCCGATCCACGGCCAAGTTCTACGAAGAGCTCTCCCACGACGCGCCGGCAAGGCACTCGGTGAAGGTGTGTCTGGGGGAAGCGTGCCAGGCGGCTCCCAACGGAGGGACTCGGGGCCTGGAACGGCGGCTCGAGGAGGCCCTGGGCGTGGAAGTGAACCAGGTGAGCGACGACGGAATCCGCCTGGAGCACGTGGCCTGTCTGGGCTACTGCGGCCTGGGACCCAACGCCATGGTGGACGACAGGCCACTCTCCCTCACCGCCGAGGGCTCCGAAAGGCAGGTGGTGGAACACCTGCGCCGAGGGTCGCCGCTGGAGCTGGAAGAACCCACCAACGCCGTGTACCTCCCCGAAGAGGGGGAGCCCTGTATCCTCCTGCGGCACTTCCACAAGGACGTAACCGGGCTGGAGGCCGCCCGGGCCGCCGGGATCTACTCCTCGCTGGCAAGAGCCCTCCGGGAGATGACCCCCGAGGAGGTGATCGACGAGGTGGATCGGAGCCGGCTCAGGGGCCGAGGGGGAGCGGGGTTCCCCACTGGCACGAAGCTCCGGGCGGTGGCGGAAGCGCCTTCCCCTGACGGAACCGGTCAGCGGTACGTGGTGGACAACTTCGACGAAGGGGACGCGGGCTCGTACATCGACAAGGAGCTCGTGGAGCGGGACCCCCACACCCAGCTGGAGGGAGTCCTCCTGGCGGCGTACGCCTGTGGGGCCTCGGACGCCTACATCTACGTCCGATTCGAGTACCCTCGAGCCATGCGGATCCTGGAAGACGCCGTGGCCGAGGCCCGGGAGGCCGGGCTAGTGGGCGAGAACATCCTGGGCTCGGACTTCTCATGCCACGTCCACCTGGTGAAGGGACAGGGTGCTTACATCTGCGGTGAGGAGACGAGCCTCCTTCGCTCACTGGAAGGCGTGCCCGCCCTGGTGAGCTACAAGCCTCCTTTCCCGGCCGAGAAGGGACTCCGGGGCCATCCCACCGCCGTGAACAACACGGAGACCCTCCACAACCTCCCCTGGATCTTGGAGCACGGCGGGGAGGCGTACGCCGCTCTGGGCCACGGGAACTCCCGGGGAACCAAGGCCGTGAGCCTGAACGCCCGGGTAAAGCGTCCCGGAATGTACGAGGTGGAGCTGGGCACGACGGTCCGGGAGGTGATCTTCGGTCTGGCGGGAGGGATGGCCGACGGGAAGGCCTTCAAGGGGGTCCAGATCGGCGGCCCGTTGGGGGGCATCCTCCCCGAGTCGGCCTTGGACACCCCGCTGGACTTCGAAGCCCTGGACGAAGTCCAGGGTATCCTGGGTCATGCCGGAATGGTGGTCTACTCCGAGGACGACGACCTAGTGGAGATCTGCCGGGGCCTCATGGCGTTCTGCGCCGTAGAGAGCTGTGGGAAGTGCTTCCCCTGCCGGATCGGAGCCGTGCGGGGAACGGAGCTCTTCGACCAGATGATGGATCCTGGGAAGGGGGGCGTCACCGACGACCGCCTCACGCTCCTGGAGGACCTTTGCGAGACCATGAAGTTCGGATCGCTCTGCGCACTGGGGAGCATGACGCCGCTTCCCGTGGAAACCTTGATGCGGTACTTCCCCGAAGAGCTCGAGCGATATCGAGCCTCGGCGGAAACGGCCGGAAGCCGGAGGTAGGACCATGATCCAGAGAGCCGACGGAACGACGCAGCCGGTCACCGTGACGGTGGACGGAACCCCGGTGACCGTAAAGGAGGGGACCACGGTCCTCAAGGCACTCCGAGAAGCCGGATCCGACGTTCCCACCCTATGCTACTCGGATCAACTCGAGCCGTTCGGAGCTTGCCGGACCTGTCTGGTGGAGGTGGAGGGAAGGAAGCCGGTGGCGTCGTGCCACACGCCGGTGACCCAGGGGGCCGAGTATCGGACCCGCTCCAAGCGCCTGACCCGCCTCCGCAGGAACATCACCGAGCTCATCGTCTCCGACCACCCCTTGGAGTGCCTGGACTGCACGGCGAACGGCCGCTGCGACCTGCAGGACCTGGCGCAGGAGGTGGGGCTTCGCACGCCCCGGTACGAAGACCCCCGGACCCATAACCCGCCGCGGGACGACAGCCATCCCTTCGTGAAGCTGGAGATGGACAAGTGCATCGGATGCGCCCTCTGCGTCCGGGCCTGCGACGAGGTGCAGGGCTCCTTCATTCTGGCCATGGAGGGACGGGGCTACGACACGCGGGTCATCGCCGGGAACGACACCGGCTTCGAGGAGGCCCAGTGCGTGAGTTGCGGCCAGTGCGTCTTCGTCTGTCCCGTGGCCGCCCTGGAGGAGCCCGGCACCCGGGAGCACGGTCTTCCGGACCAGCAAGTGACCACCACCTGCTCGTACTGCGGTGTGGGTTGCTCGCTGAACGTGAACGTGAAGGACGGGCAGGTGGTGAACATCGAGCCCAACGTGGCCGGATCAGCCAACCTGGGACACGCCTGCGTAAAGGGGCGCTTCGCCCACCAGTTCGCCCACTCGGAGGACCGACTCACCTCACCCCTCATCCGCAAGGAGGACGGGACCTTCCGGGAGGCCTCGTGGGAGGAGGCTCTGGACCTGATAGTGGGGCGCTTTACCGAGATCCGGGAGCGTCATGGCCCGGACGGCTTCGCCAGCATCAGCTCGTCCCGCTGCACCAACGAAGAAAACTACCTGATGCAGAAGTTCGCCCGGGTGGCCATGGGCACGAACTCCATCGACAACTGCTCCCGGGTCTGCCACTCCCCGTCGGCGTACGGGCTCGGCCAGTCCCTGGGCACCGCTGCGGGTACGAACCCGTTCGAGGACGTGCAATACTCGGACCTCATCGTCTTGGTGGGAGCCAATCCCACGGAGGCACACCCCGTGTTCGGGGCCCGGATCAAGCAGGCCGTGTTCGACGGGTGCAAACTCATCGTCCTGGACCCGCGGAACACGGAACTGGCCGGCCTCTCCGATCTCCACCTCCCCCTCCGGCCCGGCTCCAACGTGGCCGTGATCAACGCCATGCAGCACGTCCTCATCGAGGAGGGGCTGGTGGACGAGGAATTCGTGGCCCAGCACGCCCTGGGCTTCGAGGAGGTTCGCCGGGAGGTGGCCGACTGCACCCCCGAATGGGCCAGCGAGATCTCGGGGGTGGACCCGGAGCTCATCCGCAACGCCGCCCGAATGTACGGTGCGGCCGAGGCCGCCCAGTTCCTCTGGGGGCTGGGGGTGACGGAGGCCGGGCACGGCTCCAACACGGTCTTCGGCATGATCAACCTGGCCGTCATGACCGGTAACATGGGACGTCCCGGGGCGGGGACGAGTCCCATCCGGGGGCAGAACAACGTCCAGGGAGCCTCGGACGTAGGGGCTCTTCCCAACGTCTTCAGCGACTACCGATCGGTGACCGACGAGGGAGCCCGGGCGGACCACCGGCGGATCTGGGGAGTTGAGCCTCCCTCGAACCTGGGGCTGCGGATCCCGGACATGTTCGACGCCGCCCACGCCGGCACCCTCAAGGCCATGTACATCCTGGCGGAGGACGTGGCCCAGTCGGACCCGAACACGAGCCACGTGGAGGGCGCCCTGGAGGCCCTGGACTTCCTGGTGGTCCAGGAGATCTTCATGACCCCCACCGCCGAGTTCGCCGACGTGGTCCTCCCGGGAACCACCTTCCTGGAAAAAGACGGAACCTTCGTGAACAGCGACCGGAGGATCCAGCGGGTCCGCCGGGCCATCGAGCCCCTCCCGGGCACCCGCGTGGACGGCGACATCGTGAACACCATCGCTCGCAGGATGGGAGTCGACCTGGGAGCGGACGACGGGCCGGGCACACCGGTGAACCCGGCCAAGGTCATGGAGGAGATCGCCACCCTCACCCCCAAGTGGGGAGGGATGAGCTACGACCGGCTGGACGAAAAAGGCTTCCTCCAGTGGCCCTGCTACGACCGGGACCATCCCGGGACCACCGTGGTCCACGAGGGTGGAATCACCCTCCGGCCCGACGGGAAGGCCCATCTAAGGGGCACTCCGTGGCAGGAGCCCGGCGAGCTCCCGGACGACGAATACCCCATGATGCTCACCACCGGGAGGCAGCTCTTCCACTACAACGTGGGCACCATGACCCGCCGGACGGACGTGGTGAAGCTGGCCCAGGCTCAAGAGGAGACCCTCCGGATTCATCCCGCCGACGCCCGGCGCCTGGAAATCGAGGACGGTGAGCACGTGAACGTGGTGAGCCGCAGGGGCCAGGTGGCGGTCCGGGCCGAGGTCACCAAGGCGACGAACAAGGGCACGGTGTTCATGACCTTCCACTTCCCCGAGTCCCGGACGAACCTCCTCATCGGCGATGCGGTGGACGAGTACACCGGGTGCCCCGAGTACAAGGTCTGCGCGGTCCGGCTGGAGAGGGTCGGAGCGGCCGGAGAGGAGGCGGGGGAGGCAGCGAAGGAGCGGCGCGCCCGTGCACCGGAAAGGAAGGAGCTGGCGGAGACGCCGGGGGATTGAGCGACTCCTCCCGTAGCACCGGAAGGAGCACGCCCACCCCACCAGCCGGACGTCCCGGCTATCTGGTCGCCATCGGTGGGGCCGAAGACAAGAGCCAGGAGCTCATCATCCTCAAACGGGTGCTTGAGCTGGCTCCTGGAGAGACCCTCGACGTGGTGGTCATCGGAACCGCCAGTGGCATCCCGGACCAAGTCCTCCCCACCTATCGGGACGCCTTCACCCGGGCCGGGGCCCGATGTGTCCACACCCTGGACATCCGACGACGATCGGATGCCGGAGAGGCGGAGCACCTGGAGGTCATCCGACGAGCCGAGGCGATCTTCTTCACGGGGGGAGACCAACTCCGGCTCACCCATGTACTGGGCGGCTCCCCCCTCCTGGAGGCGATCCGGGAGCGGTACGAAGCCGGAGCCGTAGTGGCCGGAACCAGCGCCGGTGCCGTGGCCCTGTCCACGACGATGATCTACAACGGTGCGGCGGTGGACGCCCTCCGCAAAGGAGGAGTCCACATGGCGTCCGGGCTGGACTTCGTCGACGGGCTGGTCATCGACAGCCACTTCCTGGCCCGGGGCCGGTTCACACGCCTGATGGAGGTAGGTGCCGCGAACCCGGAGCAGCTCGGGGTGGGGCTCGCCGAGGACGCGGCCGTGGTCATCCACCCGAACCGCATCCTGGAGGCCGTCGGGTCCGGACACGTGATCCTTGTGGACAGCCGGGATGTGATGAGCTCCAACATCACCGAGCAGGAGGAGGGGGAGCCCGTGGCCGTGGAGAACATGATCTTTCACGCCCTCATCGACGGGCACGGCTTCGACGTGGACGCGCGCCGGTACCTGGCACCCGCCGAGCTACGAATGAGACTCCAGCGGTGATCCGCACGAATGGCGGAAAGAGGTCCGGGATATGAGGATCCTGGAGCACCGGGCCCTCAGGGGCCCGAATTACTATAGCCGCTACCTGGCCATCTTCATGCGCCTGGACATCGGCGGGCTGGAGGAGAGACCGAGCGATACCGTAGACGGCCTGGCCGACCGTATGGTGGAACTGATCCCCAGCCTGTACGAGCACCGCTGCTCACCGGGCCACCCGGGCGGGTTCTTGGAGCGGATCGAACGGGGCACGTGGGCCGGCCACATCGTCGAGCATCTGGCCATCGAGCTCCAGAACCTCATCGGCTTCTCGGTGGGGTTCGGGAAAACGCTGGGGACCTGGGAGCCAGGGGTCTACAATGTGGTCTACCGGTACCGGGACGAGGCCTCGGGCCTCGCCGCGGGAGTGGAGGCGGTGGACATGGTCCAGCGGCTCTTCGACCAGCGGGAGGTGGACCTGCCGGCCGTCCTGTCCCGCCTCAAGGAGGTGCGGGACGCCAACGTCCTCGGACCGTCGACCCGCTCCATCCTGGAGGCGGCCCAGGACCGTGGAATCCCGCACCTTCGCCTGAGCGACGACACCAGCTACATCCAGCTCGGTCACGGCCACCTGCAGGAGCGGATCCAGGCCACGGTCACCTGGCGGACGAACCTCATCGGCTATGGGATCGCCGACGACAAGGAGTGGACCAAGAGCCTCCTGGATGCCGCCGGAATTCCCGTCCCCTGGGGACGCATCTGCCACACCTTCGAGGAGGCATTGGAGGCGGCCCAGGAGCTGGGATTTCCCGTAGCCGTCAAGCCGTTGGTAGGAAACCACGGACGAGGCGTCACGCCAGGCGTGGAGGACGAGGCGAGCCTTCGGGACGCCTTCGAGGTGGCCCGTCTTCGGCACGCCTCGGTGGTGGTGGAGGAACACCTCCGGGGGGAGGACCACCGGCTCCTGGTCATCGACGGGAAGCTGGTGGCGGCGGCCCGACGCCGGCCGGCCCATGTGGTCGGGGATGGGAGCTCCACCCTGAAGGAGCTGGTGGACCGGGAGAATGAAGACCCACGGCGGGGGTTGGGCCATGAGAACCTTCTGACGCGGATCGAGCTGGACGCCCAGACCGAACGCCTGATCGCCCAGCAGGACTGCACCCTGGACACCCCCGTCCCGGAGGGGAAGACGGTCTACCTGAAATCCACGGGAAATCTGAGCACGGGGGGCACGGCCACCGACGTGACCGACGAAGTCCACCCCGAGGTCCGGTACATGGCCGAACGGATCGCCCGCGTCATCGGAATGGACGTGATCGGAATCGACCTCCTGTGCGAGACCCTGTCCCGGCCCGTGGAGGAGCAGTCCGCCGGTGTCGTGGAGGTGAATGCAGGCCCCGGTTTTCGAATGCACCTGGCACCTACCCAGGGCGAGCCGCGGCCCGTGGGCCGTCACGTGGTGGAGATGCTCTTCCCAAAGGGAGGGGACGGAAGGATCCCCATCACGGCGGTGACAGGCACCAACGGCAAGACCACCACGGTCCGGTTGATCTCCCACCTTCTCCGGCAGGCGGGCCGCCAGGTGGGAATGGCATGCACCGGTTCCATCGAGGTGGACAACCATGTGATCCTGCAGGGGGACTACACGGGCCCGGAGGCGGCGAGAGTGGTGCTGCGTGAGCCCACGGTGGAACACGCGGTCCTGGAGGTGGCCCGGGGCGGCATCATGCGGCGGGGTCTGGGGTTCGACGCGTGCGACGTGGCTGTGCTCCTCAACATCGACCACGACCACCTCGGGGAGCACGACATCCACACCCTGGACGAGATGGCCCGCTGCAAGACGGTGGTGGTGGACACCGTTCGCGAAGGGGGGACGTCGGTCCTCAACGCCGACGACCCCCGGGTCATGGAGTGGCGGGAATGGGCCGGGGGATCGCATACATACTTCACCCTGGATCCAGAGTCCGAGGTGGTCAAACGGCACGTGGAGGAACACGGCACCGCCTTCACCGTCGTGGACGACCGGATCGTCCTTCGGAAGGACCAGGTGGAGGCGGAGATCATCCCCGTGGGGGACGTTCCCATCACTTTCGACGGGCAAGCCACCTTCAACGTGACCAACGCTCTGGCCGCGGCCGCCGCCGGGTACGCCCTCGGCCTCACAGTGGCGGACATCCACATGGGGCTGCAGACCTTCCACCCCACCCTGGGCCAGAACCCCGGCCGCACCAACCTGATCGAAGTGGATGGGGTGAAGGTGCTCCTCGACTACGGCCACAACGTGCCGGCCCTCGAGGCCCTGGAGGAGCTCGTGAGCGGGATTCCCGCCGGCCGGCGGATCGGGGTGGGCAGCGCCCCGGGCAACCGCCGTGACGAAGACCTCAGGGACTTGGGCGC
>SKSR01000335.1 GCA_007122885.1 Gemmatimonadota bacterium | reverse complement strand
TGATCTCGATCCCCTGAGGGTGTTCCCGCTCTCCCAGGACCGACGCCAGGAGCTCACGCCTTTCGGTGAGCTCGATGAGTCCGCGGAGCCGCTCTCCGGTGGTGAACTCGGGCTGACTCGCCAGGACGGAGGCATTGCCCAGGTGGACGTGGCTTCCGCCCACCTGGGAGAAGTCGAAGATCTCGTAGCCCGACTGCATGAAGATGTTCAGCAGCTCGCCGGCCGCCGGGTCGTCGTCCACCACCGCGTCCCGGATCCGCTCGCTCACCGACTCTCTGACCTCCCGCAGGGTCAGCCCGGCCAGCCGTTCGTTCAACAGGAGGGTCAGATTCACGAGTGAATCATCCGGGACCTCGGAGGGGAGGTCCACGTAGACGGTCCGAACCACTCCGCTGCGGATCGTGGCCACCAGGAGGACCTTGTTGGAGGAGACCCGGATGAGCTCCAGCTTCTCCAGGACCGCTTGCTCCAGGTGGGGAGCCACGGCCACTCCCAGCTCGTGCGACAGAACGCTCAGCGCTCGGGTGGCGTTCCGGACCAAGCGCTCCACGGCTGAGGCCCTACCCCCTTCCAGGACCGTCTCGAGCCGGCGACGCTCTTCAGCCGAAAGGGAAGCCGGGCGCATGAGCTCCTCCACGAACAGCCGGTAGGCCCGGTCGGTGGGCACACGGCCGGCCGAAGCGTGGGGGTGGTAGAGGTAGCCCTTCTCCTCCAGGTCGCTCATGACGTTTCGAACCGTGGCGGGGGAAACCCCCAGGTTGAAACGCCGGGCCACGGTGCGGCTTCCAGCGGGCTCGGCCGCCTCCACGTAAAGGCGCACCACCGCCTCGAGGACCTTCCGTTCCCGGTCGGTCAGCTCACTGCCCGTCTGGATATGTCCTTTGGATTCCACCATGGTCGCACCGAAGATCGACGGACCCGAAGGCCAACGTCAAGCCGAGACCAGTTCGGCCAGCTCAAGGGCCCGTCGGTCCAAGTCCAGCCACCCCTCGGGAGTGAGACGGAGGGAGGCGCCTTCCAAGACCGCCCATCCTGCGCGACTCCACCGCTCGACCAGAGCCTCCCCCGCCGGAGGAAGGGCGCGGAGGGGAAACCCCTGCCGGGTCCGGAGGGCGCACCATACCTGCTCGAGGACCCGACCTTCCGTGTCGGGCACCTCATCGCCGGCCAGGGGAAGCTGGGCGCTTCGAACCATGGTGGAGTATGCATTCCAGTCCCGGAGGTTCCAACGACGCAGGGGGGGTAGGAAGGAGTGGGCTCCCGGCCCCAAGCCCAGGTACGGACGCCCCGACCAATAGGCCAACGTGTGGCGGGAGGCGTGTCCCCGTACGGCCAGGGAGGAGACCTCGTAGTGCTCGTACCCGGCGTCCCCCAGGAGACTGGAGGCCTGCAGGTAAGGCCGGACCGCATCATCGTCGGTGGGAAGAACCACCGCTCCCGACTCCACCTTTTGTCCCAGGGGGGTCCGCGGTTCGGCCTCCAGTCCGTACAGGGTTACGTGGTGGACCCCCGAAGCCGCCACTTCCAGAAGGTCCTTCTCCCAGTCCCGATCCACGGAGTCGGGAAGCCCGAAGAGGAGATCCAGGGAGACGCTCCCGAACCCGGCGCCCATCGCCGCCCGGACAGCCTTTCGCGCCCGTTCCCCGTCGTGGAGACGGCCCAGCCAGCGGAGAGGCGGGTCCTGAAAGCTCTGAACGCCCAGGGAAATCCGGTTCACGCCCAGCTCCAGCCACCGGGTCAGGAGCTCTTCGGTCACGTCCTCCGGGTTCGCCTCAACGGTCCACTCCGTCCCACCTTCCGCCCGATCGATCTCCAGCAGCTCGGCCACCGCTTCCACACCCTCGGTGCCCAAGAGGGATGGGGTTCCCCCCCCCAGGTACACCGTGTCCAGGCGCCGCGCCAGGCGGGCCAGTCCCTCCACCCGGAGGAGGTTCCACTCCGTCGCCACTGCCTCGGCCCACCGGGGGGCGATCTCCGAGCCGCCCTCCTCCACCGCGTAGTCGCAGTAGAAGCAGTGATGGGCGCAGAACGGCGCGTGGAGGTACACGGACCGGACTTCGCTCACGGGCCTCCTCCGGTGGTCGGCGCCCCCACACCCCCCACCCTCCGAGCCAACGCTACTACGCCCCCCGTACGCTGAACCACCCGCCCGTCCACCTCCAAGGTGGAAAGCCGGGCCAGGACCGTGGGCGGCGGAAGCCCCACCTCCCGCACGATGACGTCCAGCGGCTGAGGCCCCCGCTCGGCCAGGAAGGTCAGTATCAGGTCGTCCTCGGCACGCGCCCCGGACCCGGATCCGCCCCACTCCCCCGCTCGGGCGGACGCTTCCGAGGGGTGGGCCGGGTTCCCTCCCCCGGACTCCTCCGGCCAGTCCCACCCCAGAGCCCGAAAGACGTCCCGGGCCCCGGCGGCCACCCGAGCCCCGTCCCGGAACAGGTCCAGGTTGCCCTGGATTCCCGGATCCTCGGCGTTTCCGGGAACCGCCAACACCTCACCACCCAACCCCAGGGCCTGGTTCGCCGTGATGAGGGCCCCGCTTCCCCGGGCCGCCTCCACCACGACGACCGCAGGGGCCAGGGCCGCCAGAATCCGGTTCCGCCGCGGAAAGTGATGGGCCCGGGGAGGGGTTCCTGGCAGGAACTCGGTCAGGACGAGCCCTTCCTGAACCAGTCGGCGGAAAAGGCTCCGGTGTGACGGCGGGTGGGGGACGTCCACTCCCGACCCCAGAACGGCGGCGGTGTGTCCTCCCCCTTCGAGGGCTCCCCGGTGAGCCGCTCCGTCGATCCCCAGGGCGAGTCCGCTCAGGACCGGAACTCCCGCCTGAGCCAACTCCCCGGCGATCCGTTCCGCCATCCTTCGCCCGTAGGCCGTGGCCCGCCTGGCCCCCACCACCGCCACGGAAGGGGTATCCAGGAGGCCGGAATTTCCCCGGAGGAAGAGGACGTGGGGCGGGTCCGGGAGACGCTCCAGCGCCTCGGGATACCCCTCCCGTCCCCGAATCACCCACCTGGCTCCCAGCTCGCCGCAGCGCTCCCGGATCCGGCGAACACGAGCCTCCACCCCCGCCGGCGTCGGAACCGTGCCTCCTCTCCTTCCGGCCCACGCCCGAGCGTGCTCCCAGCCACGCCGAAGGAGCTCGTCCTCCGTGGCGGAGTGCCGTAGCAGAGCGTCCATGGTCCGGTCGCCCAGACCCGGGAGAATCCGGAGCTGAAGGAGAGCCTCCGGATCGGGAACGAGGCGGGAAGTGGAGTCGGCCGGATCGGTCATGCGCCCTCCCCCACCTCCTCGCGCTCCCGCTCCTCCCTACCCCGTCGCCACAGATCCTCGAGCAGCTCGTTCGTTCCCGCTCCGGTCACTGCGGACACCGGATGGACGCCCCAAGCGTCGGGCGCCTCGATGCCAGGCGGATCCTCCCCCGGCCCCAACAGGTCCACCTTCGTCAGCACCAGGCAATGGGGCCGTCGGGCCAGGTCCGGGGCATACTCGGCCAGCTCCCTCCGGAGCCGAAGGTACGCCGCCTGCGGATCCGGATCGTCCACCGGAACGAGCAGGGCCAGGGTGCGGGTCCGTTCGATGTGCCGGAGGAACCGGTGGCCCAAGCCCTTTCCCTCGTGAGCTCCCTCGATGATTCCGGGAAGGTCGGCCAGCACGAAGGAGCGGAAGTCCGAGAGCTGAACCACGCCCAGATTCGGAGAGAGGGTGGTGAACGGGTAGCCAGCCACTTTGGGCCGGGCCGCAGTCACAGCGGCCAGGAGGGTGGATTTCCCAGCATTGGGCTCCCCCACGAGGCCCACATCCGCCAGGAGCTTGAGCTCCAGCTCAACCTCTCGGGCCTCCCCCTCCTCCCCCGGCTCCCATCGGCGGGGGGCCTGGTGGGTGGCCGTAGCGAAGCGTGCGTTCCCCCGGCCTCCCCGTCCCCCACTGGCCAGGACGATCCGGTCCCCCTCTTCCAGGAGCTCGCCCAGGAGGGCTCCGGTCTCCCCATCCCGGGCCATCGTCCCCAAGGGCGCCCGGAGGATCAGGTCTTCGCCGGATCGGCCAGTCCGGTTCTTACCCTCCCCGTGCTGGCCTCTTTCGCCTCGATAGTGGCGCCGGTAGCGGAAGTCCAGAAGGGTGGAGAGCTGGGGGTCGCCCACCAGGACCACGCTCCCCCCGTTCCCTCCGTCTCCGCCCGAGGGTCCTCCGCGAGGCACCCCCATCTCCCTCCGAAACGCTTCGGCTCCTGAGCCGCCCACTCCCCCCTCCACCTGGATCCGGACCTGATCGACGAAGGCTCCGTCCCCCATCAACTCCTCCTCTGGTCTCCGTCATCCCTACCGTCGCCGTGGGCCCTCCGGAACCCCCCTGCGGGTGGGCCCGGCCTCTCCTTTCGCTCCATGACCCGCTTCCACGTCTTCCACGCCTCCTCACGGCCGGGCGGCTCCAGGAAGTCGCACGCCTCTCCCAAGACCTCCTCCACGTTCTCCGCGCGGGCCCCCACCGCCAGGGCCCCCCGGAGATGGGAGTAGAGTTGCACCGGAGTCCGCAGGACGGTCAGGAGCGCCACCACGTTCAGCTCCCGTTCCACCAGCGAGAGTCCCTCCCGACCCAGGACCTTTCCGTAACCTTCCGTGACCATCCATCGCTCCATCTCGGGATGGAGGTGCCGCACGTTCCGTCGAAGGGCCTCGTGCTGTTCCCCGTAGACGGCCCTCAGGACCCGGGCGCCCCTACGTCGCCAGGCCTCCCAGTCCTCTTCTCGGGGCTCCGGCGGTGGCCCTCCCCGCATCCTCCTCCACCGGGCCAGGGCCCCCAGCGCCAACGGGTATCCTACGAAGAGGTAGCTTTGGAGGAGGGTCTCCTCCATGGCCTCCGGGGACTCGGAGTCGAGAGCCTCCGCCAGGGCCGCGTCCAGGGCCTCGTCGTCCCGGGCCGCCACGGCGGCGCTAGCCCGAACCAGGGTCCGGGTCCGGCGGGATAGAGTCACCCGGCCTCTCCCTCGGGAGGCTCCCCGGCCTCCAGCACGAACGTGGCGTCGATCTCCCCCACCTCCTCTTGGCGGCTGTTCCGGACCGCCGGCCGCCGAAACCCCTGCAACTCCCGGCCCGTTGACGACGGGAGCACCTCCAGAAGATCCAGGATCCGAACGAGGGCGGGCTCCGCCGCCCTGCGCGAGCCGTCCTCCACCTTCAGTGCCACGGCCACGTTCCGGTCCGGCACGGCGGCGCAGTAGACGCCTTCCGCTCCCACCTTGGCCAGGATCTTCCCCTTTCCCGCCTCCAGGAGAAGAGTGCAGAGTCGGTCCCGGCCCGCCACCTGCTCCGGACGCTCGATCATAGCACGGGCCAGCGCTATGGGGCCGGTCTCGCCTTCCCGGATCGCTCGCCCCAGGGCGCCGAAGGCACGGGCCATGGCCTGGAGCGGAAGCCCGAAGGTGGTCACCCCGCACCCGTCCGTGCCCAGAACCAGGGCCGTATCCTCCACGCTGGCCCACCGGGCCACCTCCCGCTGCATCCGCACCTGGACCGGATGTCCCTGGAGTCGATACCCCTGTACCGGCCAACCTCGGTGCCGAGCCAGGGCGATCATCCCGGCGTGCTTCCCGGAACAGTTGTGGTGGATTCGGCCGGGCTTCCGGCCGGAGGCGGAAAGCTCCCTCGCCGCCTCCGGATCCAGGGGGGACTCGGCCCCGCACTCCAGCTCCTCCTCGTGCGACTTGGCCCGATGGAGGAAGTCGCGGACCTGGGCCACATGCTCGGCCGCACCGCTGTGGGAGCCGCACGCCACGGCCAGATGTCCGGCCTCCAGACCGAAGGCTTCCGCCACTCCGTCCTCCACGAGAGGTAGCGCCTGGAAGGGCTTGGCCGCGGAGCGGAAGTAGGTGACCCGGTCCGGATCTCCGAGCCCGTGCAGGAGGTGGCCGCGCCCGTCGGTGACGGCGGCGTGGATCCGGTGGCGGGATTCCTCCGCCCCATTCCGCCGTACCACGACGAAGGCCGTCACGGGCTGGAGCCCGTGACGGCCATTCGGCGAGAAGGACCGATCACCGGTCCGTCAGAAGCCGCCGTCCCCGTCCTCCTCCTCACCGGAAGCTCCTTCGTCGGGAGCGGGCTGGCCGGCCACCAGGAAGAGAGATTGTGGGTCGTCGGCGGAGCGGAGCAGCTCCAGGGCCCTCTGGAGCGCCCGATCACCCGGGGCTCGCTGGCGGAAGGCCTCCTCGTCGCCCCAGGCCTGGAGAGCCACCTCCGACTCGATCTCCTGGGCCAGGTACCGCCGGGCGCCCTCCAAGTCGCTCCGATCCACCTCCACACCCCGCTCCAGAAGGAAGTCGTAGAAGCGGTCCAGCACCTGTTCGTCGGCTTCGAATGGCGGCTCCAGGCCGGCATCGGCCTGGAGGATCTGGGCCCCGAAGTCGGTCAGCGCCGCATTCAAGGCTCCCCCCTGGCGGGCCACTCGGGCCACCGCCCCCTGTTCCTCCACCGAAAGGGTGTCCGGAAGAACGATGAGGTCCGGGGTGATGCCGCCCCCACCGTAGAGCGTCCGACCTCCCACGGACTGGACCGTGGGACGCCCCGCCGTGTCCGGGAGGGGAACCAATTGGCCCTGAACGGAGATGGAGTACGACCGCCTCTCCCCTTCCGCTTCTAGATCCTCCATGGTGAGGTGGCCCTCCTCGTCCTGGTCCACCCGCTCGATGGAGCGGCCTTGGGGGGTGTACCACCGGGCGGTGGTGAGCTTGAGGACGTTGCCCCCGGAGAGCCGGAAGAGACTCTGGACCGACC
>SKSR01000107.1 GCA_007122885.1 Gemmatimonadota bacterium | reverse complement strand
TAGGCCACCGAGACGGCGACCCCTTCCGCCGGATCCAAGCCCACGGCACCCCAGAGGAGGGCGGCGGCCCCCTCCCGTACCCCCCAACCTGCCACGCTCACCGGAAGAAGCATGGCCACCAGCACGGGGGCCGCCAGAAGGACCGAAAGGAGAAACGGACCTTCCGCGTGCACGCTCCGGGCCGCGAACGCGAAAACCAGGATGTACGACGCCACGACCAGGACGCCGGTGGCCAATTGGACGGAGAACGCCGCCGGTGCAAGAAGGCCCGCCCGAAGGTCCTGGAGAGTCCGTGACCGCCATCCATCCACCCGGTTAGAACGAAGCATCCGTCGGCCCAGGAAGAACGCCGCCAGCGCCAGGACCATCATGCCGCCTCCCAGGAGCCCGAGAGTCCCGGAAGCCGACGGAAAGTAGGCGATCCAGAGGAGAGACACGGCACACGCGGGAAGCATGACGGCCTGGGCCGAGGCCCGCTCCAGGACCACGGCCCGAACCGCTCTCCCCGGCGACCCGGCATCTCCGAGCTCCGGATTCCGCTCTCGGCGAACATGTCGCCAAGCCCGGGTCACGTCGCCCGCCACGCCCCCTGGCAAGATCTGGTTGAGGAAGATGCCGGCGTAGTACTCCCGGAGCGCTTCCCGATACGGGAGCTCGATCCCGAGCCGGCCGGCCGTGAATCGCCACCTCCAGGCCAGCAGGAGGACCTGCGCTGCCGCGGTCGCCACGGCCGCCGCGGCCCAGGCCGGTTCCAGTCGGGCGAGGCGGACCCAAACCTGCCCGAAGTCCACGAGGAGGACCAGGAGAACCAGGGAAGCGGCGGTGACCCCGAGCCGGAGGAGGGACCGGCCGGGGAGCCTCCAGCCCCACCGCGAGGCCCGCCCGGGATTCGATGTCATGGGGAAGTCCCGGGGAGGGCCGTCACGTCCCTGTGGCCCACCGTGAGGGAGAACGGACGGCCGGACACCACCGTGTCCGTCCGAGCCGTCAGCCACCGTCGGATCCGTTCCTCCTCCCCCGGCTCCACTTCCCGTGCGGCTCGAGCCCAGCCCTCCAGAAGTGGAATGGCGAGCGCCGCATCGTCCGGCCCGAGCTTCCAGGGCGAGCGGGATGAAGCCACCCGGTAGCCCCACCCCTCCAAGAGCCGCTCCACCATCGGCCCCGCGTCGGGCCCCAGCGCCGGACCCATCCCCTTGTCCCTGCGCTGGTGCTCGTTGACGGCATGCCGAACCAGAAGATCGTCTTCGGGCCCCGGCGCCCCTTCCGCTCCCGGGAGCCCGTCGGGCACCCGGGACTCCTCTTCCCAAACGATCTCTCCATCGTAGGTCAGGGCGAAGTGGACCGCCGCTCGAGTCTCGGCACAAGCCCGGACCAGGTCCCGG
The DNA here is from genome assembly GCA_007122885.1 of Gemmatimonadota bacterium. Classification (GTDB taxonomy): domain Bacteria; phylum Gemmatimonadota; class Gemmatimonadetes; order Longimicrobiales; family Gaopeijiaceae; genus SKSR01. Next base: position 5,422 of record SKSR01000107.1, on the reverse strand, counting down.
AGCCATTCCTCGGAGACGAGATCCAGGAGGGCGGAACCGGTCACCAGACGGCTCCCGGGCACTTCAGAGAGCCCCTCCCGCCGCAAGTCCCCCTCCACCAACCGGACGGAAACCTGAGGGCCGGGGGCTTGGGCCTCCTGGAGGAGGGCCGCATCCCGATCCACCACGACCCAACTCTGAGGTGCCGGAAGTCGCGGGGCCAGATACCTCAGGTTCGAACCGGTGCCCCCGCCCAGGTCCAGGATCCGGCTGGAGCGAGTGTCCCAAGAAAGCTTTCGGAGGGGTTCGAGAAGCTCCTCGGCTCGGGATCGGTGATCCACGGGCTCCCGGAGTCGAAGCCAGTCCGCCGGAAATCGCTCGTGCCCGCACATCCTCAGACCTCCCCGGTCGGCTCGGATGTGAGATCCATGACCACGTCGGCGAAGGCGAGGGCCGCCTCCGTCCAACTGGGGAGGCCGGCGGCGTGCCGGACCGCGCCCCGAGCGAGGCGTCTCCGAAGGTCCCTGGCCCCATGGTCGTGCCCCAGCAGCTTCCGGAGCGCACCGCGGAGTGCGACCACATCCCCCGGAGGAACGAGCAGGCCCCCTTCCTCCGGAACCGTGAACGGAATGGCTCCTCCGGTGGTGGCCACGACGGGAAGCCCCCGGACCAACGCCTCGGTGAGGGCCATCCCGTACCCTTCGTAGTGGGATGCCAGGACGAAGACGGAGCTCGAGCGGTAGAGCGCACCCAGTTCGTGTTCCGCCAGCTCCCCGGCGAAGGTCACCCGGTGCTCCAGACCCGACTCAGCCACCTGTTTTCGAAGGAGCCGGACGTACGCCGGCGCCCGCTCGAGGCTGCCCGCGCACGTGAGGCTCCAGGGAAGGGACGTAAGTCCCGAAAGGGCCTCGATGAGAACCTCGTGGCCTTTCCGGGGAATGACCGAGCCCACGGTGAGAAGACGTAGGGCCTGGGAGGCTTCCGACGCCGGTCCCGCCTCACTCCCCGTGGCACCGGACGACTCCGGAACGCGATCCGCTCGGCAGCTCTTGTCGTCTTCCCCATCCTCCTCCCGCACCGGCCGGTCGGTTCCGGGCTCCACCACCCGGATCCGGGAGGGGTCCACCCCATAGTCTTGCAGACGAGAGGCGGTGAAGGAGCTGGTCACCACCACCCCTTCCACTGACCGGAGAGCCTCCATCTCCAGCTCTTGAAACCGTCGCCGGCCGTCATCGGACAGTCCCGTCTCGTCGGCCAGAGGATGGTGGACCAGCGAGACCAGTCGGAGCCGGTCGCTAGCGTCCTGGACCGGGTCCGGAAGCCCTCCCATGGCCAGTCCGTCCAGAACCACCCGCTCTCCCGAGGGGATGGCCGCCAGGGCCTCTTCCATCGCACGCCGGGCAGTGGAGTCCGGATCGGGAAAGGCGCCGTCGAGGCTGTGAACGGGGACGGTCCAACCTCCATTCTCCAACTCCCGTCGGATGCGGGCCGAGTAGAGGTACCCGCCGGTCCTCTGATCCAAGGACCCCGGGATCACCAGGTGGAATCGGCCGTCCCTCAAATCTCTCCCTCGTAGGCGGCCCAAGCCACGTGTGACTCCCCCAGAGTCACACGGAGGCCTTCCACCCCCCGTGCCTCCTCACCCATGTTTCCCTCCCGGATCCGCTCGACCAAACGGTCGAAGACGACTCTGGCCAGAAATTCCGTGGTGGTGTTCCGGCCTTGGAATTCAGGCTCTTCATCCAGGTTCCGGTAGTTGAGCTCCGACAAGACGCCTCGGAGCTCCTCCGTGGCCCGGCCGATGTCCACCACGATTCCGTCGGCATCCACCTCCGAGCGTCGGAACGTAGCGTCCACCACGTAGGTGGCTCCGTGCAGGGCCTGAGCGGGGCCGAAGTGCTCGCCCTTCAGACTATGTGCGATCATGAAGTGATCACGAACGGTTACGCTGTACATCCAGGGGGACTCCTTCAGGAGTGAGGATAGCGGATCCGATGGCAAAGTACCCCTTCCGGGGACCGGGCCAGATCGGAAAGGAGGTCCGGAAGTGCTTCGAAGTCGCTCTCGCCACTGACGAGATGGTCCATCTCCGGGTGGCGCAAGAGCTCAAGGGCCAACTCCAGCCTCCGCCGCCGGCTCCAGCGGGGCGCTCGCTGGGGAGGGACCCGCCCCACCTGGCTGCTATCGAGCTTCAGGCGCCGGGAATGAAACGCTTCCCCCAGGGGGAGGCTCACCTTCCGGCTCCCGTACCAACTGAGCTCGAGCACCCTCCCTTCCTGGCCCGCCAGTTCCAGGCTTGCCCGGAGGCCCGCCGGATCTCCGCTGGAATGGACCACCAGGTCGGCATCCCCATGCTGCTCGACCGAGGAGCGGGCGAATCCCACCCCGAGAGCCTGGGCCACGGGCTCCCGGGATCGATCCAGGTCCACCACGGTGACCCGGGTGCCAGGAATGCGGCTGGCCAGCCACGCCGTACACAAGCCGACCACACCTCCCCCGACCACGACGACCCGGTCCCCCACCGAGGGCCCCCCGTCCCAGACGGCGTTCACCGCCGTCTCCATGTTGGCGGCCAGGACCGCCCGTTCCGGAGGCACACCCTCCGGAAGAGGAACGACGGCCTCGGCGGGTACCTGATAGAGGTCCTGATGAGGGTGGAGGCAGAAGACGAGGCGTCCCTCGAGGCCCTGAGATCCTCCGGTAGCCTCAGGGCCCGTGGGGCCCTCGAGTACCCGTCCCACGTTGCTGTAGCCGTACTTCACAGGGCCGGGAAAATCACCGTCCTGAAAGGGTGCCCGCATGGCTTCGTACTGGGACGGGGGCACCTCGCCTCGGAAAACCAGAGCCTCCGTTCCACGACTCACACCCGAATAAAGGGCCTCCACCCGGACCTCCCCCTCTTGCCGTGGGGGAAGCGTCTCGACCAAGATCTCCCCGTGGCCCGGGGTACGAATCCAGAAGGCCCGGCTCCGCCGACCCTGGTCATTCTCTTTGTTGCTCATGCCTTCACCCGCCCCCGAAAGGGGCCATCGAGTCCATGGATACGCCACGAACCGCCGACCGGAGTACGACGGGAAGGGACTCCTCCGGGACATCCGCGCTCGGAGACCTCCTCCTGAGCCTGGTCATCGTCCTGGCCGTGACCCTGCCAACCTGGTGGCTTCTGGGGCTGCCGGCCAGTCACGCGCTCCTTCCGGTGGGAGGCCACCTGGGATTGACCGCAGCGGCGCTCCAGGGGATGCGGAGGGCGGCCGTCCCCCGGGCCTTCGGGCCGGCGGACCGGATCACCCTGCTCCGAGCTTCCATGGCCCTTCCCCTCCTGGGTCTCGTACCGAGCGGTGGTGAACTGGAACCTGGCGTCCTCTGGTGGGCCGTGGTTCTGGCCTCCGCGGCTCTGCTTCTGGACGCTGTGGACGGAAAGGTCGCCAGGAAGACCCGAACCGAAAGCGACTTCGGAGCCCGCCTCGACATGGAGGTGGACGCCGCCCTGCTCCTCCTACTGTCGGTCCTCGTCTGGCTCACCGGCAAAGTTGGCCCCTGGGTCATCCTCATCGGGGGTATGCGCTACGGCTTCGTGGCAGCGGGATGGGTCTGGCCCATATTCCAGAGGGACCTGCCTCCAAAGGTTCGGCGCCAGACGGTCTGCGTTGTCCAGGGGGTCGCTCTGGTGGCCTGTCTCGCCCCCGTGATCCCGGCGGGGCTTGCGACGACGATCGCTGGAGCGGCGCTCCTCCTCCTCACCTACTCTTTCGCAGTGGACGTTCGCTGGCTTCTGCGGAACAGCGCCAGCCCCTCGTGAGCGCGGGCGCCCGTCGCGGTGGCTCCTCCCCTTCCTTCACCCGTGAGAAGCGCCCTACCCTGTGCCATAGACCTCCTCCTCGATCACGCGTTCCGCTTCGGCCGCATTCGCCGGCAAGTCCCACGGCACCGCAGGGGGTCTTCATCGCACTGCCAGGAAAAGAGATACCAGGCTCGCATCTTCCACGATCGGCCAGATGGGGAAGCACCTGCCCTGCCAACATCATTGTGGCAGAGGGTCGGTAGCGAAGGATGGACGAACCGAGAACGTGATGGCAGGGTGGCCCACCCCGATCGTCGACGACTGAACGGGCCCGGCATCCGGGACCGGCCTTGGTTGCCCTATGGAGACCTGCCCCCATAGGGTGGAGTAGAACGGATTCGGAATATCCCCGGGCCCAAGCGCCCGCTACGAACTCTCACGAACGGCTTCGCCCATGGCCATCGACTTCACTGTGAACGGCGACCCTGTATCGGTGGATGCTCCCCCGGAGATGTCGCTCCTCTGGGTCCTCAAAGACACGCTGGAGCTCAACGGGACCAAGTTCGGATGCGGGATCGCTCAGTGCGGTGCGTGCACGGTGCACCTGGATGGAGCCCCCGTCCGCTCTTGCCAGGTGCCGGCGTCCCCGGTCGCGGATCGGAGTGTGACGACCATCGAAGGCCTGTCACTCGAGTTGGTGGCCGAAAAGTGGGGATCGGGTGGGCGCTCCGGCGCTCCCTCCCGGAGGGCACCGGGATGGGGCTAGCGTTCCATTTCAGCCATTGGGGCTACATCGCCGAGGTGGTTCGGGCCTCCGTCTCCCGGAACGGTGACCTGGAGGTGGAGGTAGATTTTCGGAAGACCGACTTCGACCCGACGGGGTTGGGAGAGCCACCCCTCCCACCGGCGATCCCCGCCCTCTGCAACGCCATCTTCGATGCGACCGGAAAGCGCATTCGGTCGCTTCCCCTTTCGAAACACGCCCTGAACTGGGAGTAACGTAATTCAAATGTCCAGCATTCTGGTCGTGGACGACGATGCGGATGTTCGGGCCTCCATCAGGAAAGCCCTGGAAAGGGACGGGCATTCCGTGACGGAGGAGCCCGACGGCCAGTCGGCCCTCAGGCGGTTCGTCGCCGCCCCCGCCGACCTGGTGATCAGCGATGTCTTCATGCCGGATATGGACGGGCTCGATTTTCTGGCCCGGGTCCGAGAAGTCTTCCCGGGCGCCAGAATCATCATGATTTCAGGGGGAGGAGACCTGCGAGAGGAGAGCGTCCTGGAGGCAGCCGAAAAGCTCGGCGCCGACGGAATTATGGAGAAGCCCTTCGATACGAGAGAGCTCCGCGCCACCGTGGATGAAGCGTTGTCACGGTAACGGGAGCCGCAGGAGGGAAGGAGACTCTACCAAAGCGGAGGGGGAGGGACTCGAACCCCCAAGGGCTTGCGCCCGGCGCATTTCGAGTGCGCTGCCTTACCAGTTAGGACTACCCCTCCGAAGGAACAACTCGGGCCTTCGGCTTTCTTTGCAAGAACGGACTGGCGCCCGGACTAGCCCGGCTTCGCCTCGCGGATCCGGTTCTCATCCGGGCTTTACCTTTTCGGGCTATTCTACCCAATCGGGGCGCCCGGATTCGAACCGGGGACCTCTGCGACCCGAAC
>SKSR01000293.1 GCA_007122885.1 Gemmatimonadota bacterium | reverse complement strand
TCCGAGTTGGATTCCTCCGTGGCGGACGAGGTGGCGGGAGCCATGAAAAAGTGGGCCCAAGAACGCGGCGCCACCCATTTCACACACTGGTTCCAGCCCCTCACCGGGCTTACGGCGGAGAAGCACGATTCCTTCCTCACGCCCACCCCTTCCAACCCCAGGCAGGCCCTCACCCAGTTCTCGGGCCGGGACCTGATCCAGGGAGAGCCGGCGGCCTCGTCCCTTCCGTCCGGCGGGCTGCGGACGACATTCGAAGCCCGGGGCTACACGGCTTGGGACCCCACGTCCACCGCGTTTCTGGTGGATGGGCCCGGCGGGGCAACCCTCCTCATTCCCACTGCCTACTCCTCGTGGGGCGGAGAGGCCCTCGACCAGAAGATTCCGCTCCTCCGGTCCATCCACGCGTTGGAGGAAAGGGTCCGAAAGGCCCTGGCGCTGTTCGAGGAGACACCGGGGCGCATCCGGGTCACTCTGGGGCCCGAGCAGGAGTTCTTCTTGGTGGACCACGAGTTCTACTACCGGCGCCCGGACCTTCTCACTGCGGGAAGGACCCTCTTCGGAGCCCGGCCTCCGAAGGGGCAGGAGCTGGAGGACCACTACTTCGGAGCGATTCCCGACCGGGTCCTGGAGTACATGCAGGCAGTGGAGACGGAGCTCTATCGGCTGGGGGTGCCCGTGAAGACCCGGCACAACGAGGTGGCGCCGGGGCAATTCGAGATGGCGCTGGTCCACGAGGAGGGCAACGCCTCGGCCGACCATCAGCAGATCATGATGTCCATGCTACGGCGCGTGGCTCGCCGTTTCGGGTTGGCGTGCCTCCTTCACGAGAAGCCCTTCGAGGGGGTGAACGGGAGCGGGAAGCACCTGAACTGGTCCCTCTACGACGGGGATCGGAACCTCCTGGAGCCCGGGAGCACGGCGAAGGACAACATCCGCTTCCTCTTCTTCTGCACTGCCGTGGTTCGGGCCGTGGAAAGGCACCAGGATCTGCTCCGCGCGTCGGTGGCCTTCGCGGCCAACGACCTCCGTCTGGGCGTCGACGAGGCGCCGCCCACGGTGATCTCGGTCTTTCTCGGCGACCAGCTCACCGACATCCTCGAGCAGATTGCCGAAGGGGAGTCGGTGGAGCCGGCCTCCCGGGAAGGCCTCCTGGGCTTGGGGGTTCCGGTGCTTCCTCGACTCCCCAAACACGCCGGGGACCGGAACCGGACGTCGCCCTTCGCCTTCACCGGCAACAAGTTCGAGTTCCGGTCCGTGGGCGCCTCCCAGAGCATTTCCTTTCCAGCCACGGTCCTCAACGCCATCGTTTGCGAGTCCCTGGACGAGATGTGCCGGGAGTTGGAAGGGGAGCTGGAAAGGGGGGCGGACCTTCCCGATGGAATCCGGAAGGTTCTGGGTGGCACCCTGCCGCAGGTTCGGCGGATCGTCTTCAACGGAGACGGATACTCGGAGGCCTGGCGGGAAGAGGCCTCCCGACGGGGCCTGCTGGAGCTGGGCACGACTCTGGAAGCCCTCCCTTGTCTCGTGAAGGACAAGAACGTGGAGCTCTTCGAGCGCTATGGGATTCTCTCGGCCCGGGAGCTCGAGTCGCGCTATGAGATCGCCCTCCGTCAGTACTTCCACACGGTGAACATCGAAGGCGAGACGGCCGCCGACGTGGCCGGAACCATGATCCTTCCTGCAGCCGTACAGCACTTGCAGGCCCTTCTGGATGCGGTGCAGGGGACCAAGGCGTCGGGAGTGAAGGCTCCGGGCCTTCTAAGGAAGACGAAGGAAGCGGCCGCTCTCGTGGAGGAGCTGGAAGAGGCCCTGGAGTTCCTCCGGGCCCGCAACGCGGACCCCGGCGGAGAGGACGTGACCTCCAAGGTGGTTCACATGCAGGAGGAAATCCTACCGGCCATGGTCCGCGTTCGCAGCGTCGTCGACAGGCTCGAGAAGGTGGTGGCCGAGAAGTGGTGGCCGCTTCCCTCGTACCGGGACATGCTTTTCGTGCGCTGAAGCCGCCGGCCGCAGGAGTTCTACCTCTCCACCATGATGTTCAGCATCATTCCCACGTCCTCGTGCTCCAGATTGTGGCAATGGAGGAGGAAGAGGCCCGGATGTGCGTCGAAGCGGACGGCCACCCGGACATGTTCCTCGGGGTGAACGAGCACCGTGTCCTTGAGCCCCCGCTCCCACGGAAGCACCAGCCCCCGGTACCCCTCCCGAGACAGGACCCGAAAGTGGGTGGCGTGGAGGTGCATGGGGTGGGGGAAGTGGTTTTCGTTGATGAAGGACCAGATCTCCGTCTCTCCGAAGGGCACCCGCTCGTCGATCCGATCCATCCGGTAGGAGAGATCGTTGATGTGGTGCTCCATCATGGTCCGGGTGTGATAGTCCCGGTCCGAGGTGAAGGTGAAGGTCCTCTCGCGAACCGCGTCTGCCGGGTCCGGTCCTCCGGGATCGGCCAGGGTCCCGGGCATCTCGAAGGAATCCTCCACCTCCCGCGCCACCACGAGCTTGAGGAGTTCGAGGGGGTGTCCCTGTCGGTGGGTCTGCTGCTCTCCGGCCAGGCCGGTTCCGATGTGGAAGGCCCGGGAGCCGAGTTGAATGACCTCCCCCACGGAAGCGTCCCGGAGGTCGAGGAGGAGGTCCACGCGCTCCCCCGGACCCATGTCCACATACTCCACGTCTTCAGAACGGGGAAGGAGGCCCGCGTCGTTGCCGATGAGGGTCATGGGGCGGCCGTCCTCCCGAGCCAGTCGGAAGATGCGGGCGTTGGAGCCGTTCAGGATCCGAAAGCGATAGACGGCAGTGTCCACCTCCAGATATGGGTAGTTGACCCCGTTCCCGAACGGCTCGTTGCCGATGACCCCCTCCACCGTGTCCGGGTTGCTGTAGTGGAGTAGGCCCCGTTCCGGGTCGACGCGGCGGTCCTGGAGGACGATGGGGATTTCCCGCTCCCCGGAGGGGAGCCCCAGCCCCTCCTCTTCCTCGTCCTCCACGATGAGCATCCCTGCGATGCCCAGGTAGGCGTGCTTGCCCACCCGGTGGTGGGCGTGGGAGTGGTACCAGTAGGTTCCAGCCCGGTTCTCGACCGTGAAGTCGTACTCGTAGGTTTCGCCCTCCCGCACCGCGTAGCGCGGATGGCCGTCCATGTCCGCAGGGGGAGTGAGGCCGTGCCAGTGGAGGATCAGGGGATCGGGAACGTCGTTTTCGAGAATCGCGTGGAAACGCTCCCCCTTTCGGACCCGGATCAAGGGGGAGGGGAGAGAGCCGTTCAGAAGCCAAGCGTCTCCCTCCATCCCTCCACCCACATCGGCTCGCCCCACTTCCGCGTGGAGGGTCAAGGCATTGGGTTTGACCTCAGGGGCCATTCGCAGCGGGTTCCAGCCTTCGGGGGAACGTACCCCACTCGTCCCCGAGCCCACTCCGTCGGGCTGGAATGCGAGTCCCCGACCAGCCCCTCCGGCCAGGCCTATAAGGGCACCGACACCTCCGGCGCCTGCAGCTTTCAGGAACCGGCGGCGGGAAAGCCGAGGCGTCCCCCGACCCCCACTCGCACCGAATACGGGGGGGCTGTGGGAGGCGGCCGGCGGGAGCGGGCCTCTCGGACCGTCCTGACGTAACTTGCTCATAAACCTGAAGCTCTGCGACGAATGGGTTTTCGAATCGGCGAACCACGGTAAAGTGGTACGCAGGATTCTTGTTAGTGTTCCAGGGTGTGGAGCCTGACGGGGAAGGGCGGTTCGGAGGAGCTTTCCGGATAGGACGTCACGGGCCCGGGCTCCGGGGGCTACCGTCGGCGGATCGGATCCGGGGCCGGGGCCCCGGTCACGAGGGGAGAGTTCCCCTCGTGACCCGGCTCTGGACCCTGATGAGTCGAACCCCTATCGAGGGTCCCGAGACGCTGCAATCCTGGGCCTGTCCTCCGGAACCCAGCGCATCATCGTCGACCGCTCTTCGTCGCTCAGAAGTGGCGATGCGGCGAGACGGTAGCTCTTCTGCAGGTACCGCAGGGCCCGTTCTCCGTCTCCTTCGGCAGAGGCCACGATCGCCACCCGGTAGAAGGCAAAGGAGGCGCCCACCACATCACCCCCCTCCAGCCTGCGCTCGCCCAATTGCTCCAGGGTTCTGCGGGCCCGACGGCGGTCGCCTCCGGCCCACCGGGCCGCCACTGCTCGTTCCAGGAGCTCCAGGGCATATGGGTCCTCCGGGTGGTGGAGGGTAGCTGCACGTTCGAAGATCCGCGCCGCCTGCTTCGAGCGCTTCGGGCTCGCCAACAACAGCTCCGCCCGATGGACCAGCTCGGCGGACTCCACGAGTGCGGCCTCGCTTCCGGGTCCGTGGGCCGTCGGAACCTCCTGGGCTTCCGACCGTTCGGGAACGAGAAGTGCACTGACGGTGATGAGAATTACGGGGAAGACGGGGAAAAAGAGGGCGTGTCGGGGGGTCATGGTGCCCTTCCTTGCCTCGCGGCGGATGCCTGCGCGGAGTCGGTCCTTCCGGGGGGCCGAATCCGGAGATGTCGGGCGCAGGTCCGAACGTGCCGGCGGGGTGCCGAGGTCCAGCGGACGCACGCTCACCCAATTTATCTCGGGCATCCGGCAAAACCTATCCTTTCAATCTTCATCAGTTGGCTTGGTAGGAGGGGCGGGATCGGTATTATGTTGCGCAGCGTTGCGTTCCGATGTGCGGCGATCCGAAGGGGTGAGGTGGTGTGGGCGGGTGCGGAGTCCGCCAGTCCCTCCGGGGCAGGGTGGGCGAACCCCGGGGGATGCGGCTTATCGGTGCCCCGCCAGGTGACCGTGCTCCGAGTTGCTTCGGCGTGTCGCGGCGCGGGCACAGTCGGGGCACAACGGCGGTGTGCCCGTGCTCTCACGAAGAGACCCTCCCCCCAAATGCTTGCGGGGGGAGGGTCTTTTCCACTGGGGCGGCTGGGCTCGAACCAGCAACCTCCTGGTTAACAGCCAGGCGCTCTGCCTATTGAGCTACACCCCAAAAGGGTTGCACGGGGGAGGACTCGGCCGCCCGCGTGTTGCGGAAGGATGGTCGGACCCGAGAAAACATATCCCCCCGGGGGCGGTGGTCAAGTCCCATCGGGCGGGTCGAGCCCCACGAGCTTCATGAGCTGGAGGGCATTCCGAGTGGTGGCGAGCCCCGGGCGCAACGTGTAGTCGAAATGGAGCGTGGATCCATCCTCCGTCTCCTGGATCGTTTCCCGGAAGTGGACGGGTGTTCCCCGTTCTTCCAGATCGGGAGCCGAAGCCAGGGTCAGGTCGTGGGTGGTGACGGCCCCGATGGACCCGGTGGCCAGGAGGTGGCGGAGGATCGTACGGGCGGCCACGCGCCGCTCGGCGGTGTTCGTTCCCTGAAGGATCTCGTCGAGGAGGTAGACCAGGGGCCGGCGGTCTTCGCCGTCCCCGGCCCGGGCTCGATCCACCACGGCCCTCAATCGGTTCAACTCGGCCATGAAGAGGGAGACCCCCGCGGAGAGCGAGTCCTGGACCCTCATGCTCGTCGCCACGTCCAGGGCGGGCATCCGGAGCTTTCCCGCACACACGGGAGCCCCGACCCGTGCCAGGACCGCGTTCAGCCCGATGGCCCTCAGGAGCGTGCTCTTCCCCGACATGTTCGAGCCGGTGACCAGAAGAAACGTGCCGGGTGGGCCGAGGGTCACGTCATTGCGCACGCAAGTGCGGGGTGGGAGGAGGGGATGGCCCAAATCCTCGGCTTCCAGTCGTCTCTCGTCCCGGTCCCGGGACTCCACTAGCTCGGGGTAGGTCCAGTCGGGGTGATCGTGGGCCAGGGCTCCCAGAGCGCAGAGGGCTTCGTACTCGGCCATGCCCTCCACCCAGCCCCGGACTCCACTTCCGTGGGCGTGACGCCAGCGTTCCAGTCGGTGGATCACGTGGAGGTCCCACGCCAGGAGGAGCCGGAGCGGCGCGTGGCTGAGTCCCGAGTACCGGACCGCCGCCAGGTCCAGGATCTTCCGTAGATCGTTCAGGGCCCGGTCGGCGGGCCCGTGGAGCATCCGGCTCCGAATCTCCCGGAGCCGCTCCGCCTCCACCTCCTCCGCACCCATTCGGGCCAGGAGGCTGGCGTACGCCCGCACGCTGCCCTCGGCTCCCTCCGCTGCGTCGAACGTCTCGTCGATCCCCTCTCGCACACCCCGCTCCACTGCAAGCACTCCCAGGATCGTCAGGATCCAGGCGGGCGCCGGAACGACGCCGCCCAGGTGGAGGGACAGGAGGACGATGGTCCCTACCGGCAGGATCCTCGCGGACCAGAGGCGCGCGGGAGAGAGGATCGAGCCCCGGGAGTCGGCCTCCGACCAAGCAATGAAGGCGTCCAGATCCCCTTCCTTTCGTTCGCCCTTCAGGCTCCGTGCCCGGGTCCACAGGTCCTCCCGAAGCTGGGTCCGGGGGGCCAAATCCTTCACGGCTTCCTGCCGTGGCGAGATCTCTTCCGGCTCCGAGGGGTGAAGGAGCCAACGGGTGAGAGCGGACCGCCCCGGGCGACTCACCACCGTGCTCAGGAGGTGGAGGATGGAGCTGCGCCCCGTCACGTCCAGGTCCACGGCGTAGGGGTGCTCGGGATCCATGGCGGGAGACGGGGGCTCCGGGACGCCGCCCCATTCCCGGGAGATCCGGGCGAGCCCATGCCGGGAGAATGCTATGCGATCGTCCTGTTCCTCCAGGAGCTGCCGGAGGCGGCGGTGACGGGCCACCAGCACAGCGAAGGCGAGAAGGAGACCTGCCCCCAGACCGACCAGTGGCCAACGCCAGCTTGCGGGCGAGGTTTCGATGAGGAGGAGGGGGGCGGCGGCGGCCAGGAAGGTGGCC
>SKSR01000268.1 GCA_007122885.1 Gemmatimonadota bacterium | reverse complement strand
ACGGAGGAAGTCCAGCTTTCCGGTGTGCGGGACCGAGAAGGAGAGACCGTGGGTTCCCGCCAGTTCCCCTCGGGAACCCTGGTCGTAGAGGCAGCCCAACCCCGGAACCGATTCATCCGCACCCTCCTGGAGCCGGACATCCCGGTTCCGGAAGCTTTCCTGGAGCTGGCCCGGGAGCGGATCGAGCGGGGGGACAACCCCCGTTTCTACGACATCACCGCTTGGTCCCTCCCCCTCTTCTTCAACTTGGCCGGGTTCAGTAGCACGGATGGTACAGCTCTCCCCACCGAGTCGCTGTCGGAAGGCTTTCGCGTGGAGCGGCCCGAGCCGGCCCGGGCCGGCTACGCTTACATCCTGGATGGGCGGTACGCCGCCACCGCCGCCGCTCTGCATCGCATCCGGAAGGGAGGCTACCGGGCGGCCCTTACCCTGGTGGACACCCAGGTGGAAGGAGAGGCAGTGCCCGCAGGGAGCGGCATCCTCCGGGTGGGGCAGAACCCCGAGTCGTTGCACGACACGGTCCGTGAGGTGGCGGAGAGCTACGGAGTGACACTCCGGGCGGTGGACACCGGGGTGGGAGACTCGGGATATCCGTCCTTGGGCTCGGGGGACGTGATCCCGGTCCGAAAATCCCGGGTGGCCCTGGTGGGCGAGGAGCCCTTCTCGGCCTATTCGTTCGGGTTCGCGTGGTACACCTTGGATCGCCAATACGAGGTTCCGGTGACGATCCTCCGGGCCCGTTCGCTGGCGAGCGCCGACCTCAGGCGGTTCGACACCATCGTCCTTCCGGAGGTCTCCTCGGACGCCCTGGCCTCCGTCCTGGGCTCCCAAGGTAAGCGGAACCTGGAGGATTGGGTCCGGCAGGGAGGGACCCTGGTGACCCTCGGATCGGCCACCGACTTCGCCCGGGGGGCCATGGGGCTCACCTCCCTCCGCTCGTGGTACGACGAGACCGAGGACGATGATGCCTGGGCCATCGAGTCGCCGGGGCCCATCGTGCAGGGCTCGCTGAACCCGGCGTACTGGCTTTCGGCGGGTCTGCCGGAGGAGCTTCCCTATCAGCTCCGCTCGGACCGGATCTACCTGGAGCCGGAAGGGGGGCCGAGCGGGGCCCGGAGGGTCGTGGGCCGGGTGGACGCTGGTGAGGATTTCCATCTCTCCGGCCATGCATGGGACGAGACGCTGGAGCGGGTTCCCGGAAGCGTCTTCGCCTACGAGGAACGGGTGGGCGACGGGAGGCTCGTGTCCTTTTCGGAGGACCTGAACTTTCGCGGATATTGGAGAGCCGTGGACCGACTGTTCCTGAACGCGGCCCTCCTGGGCCCGAGCGCGCCATGAGCGAGGGTTGGTGCAATCTCGCCGGTTGCCTGGCCTGCTTGGCGGTCCTTGGGGTCGCGGGTGCAGGTTGGAGCGCCCATGCTCCGCCGGAGGCGGACCTTCTCCTCACTGGAGGAGAGGTGTGGACCGGGGTCGAGGATGAGCCCTGGGCCGAGGCGGTGGCCATCCGCGACGGCATCCTACTGGCGGTGGGAAGCGCCGAAGGCGTGAAGCAATACCGGGGAGGGGGCACGGAAGTGATCGATCTGGACGGACGCTTTCTCGGCCCCGGCTTCATCGACAACCACACCCACTTCAACCGTGCCGGGGAGCTCCTTCTGGGGGCCAACCTTCTGGACGTAGCGGATGAAACCGGGTTCGTCTCTCGGGTCCGGGAGGCGGCCCAACGCCTTCCGGAAGGGGCGTGGATCGTGGATGGTTCCTGGGGAGCGTACGAAGAGTGGGAGGAGGGCTCCCCCGGAGAGCCGGCCGAGGAGGCCCCGGAGGAACTGTTCCGGCCGCACAGGAGCATGATCGACTCCGTGACCACGGCCCATCCGGCTTTGCTTTCCCGGTGGGACCGGAGCGAGTACCTGGCCAACGAGCTGGCCTTGGCCGAGACCGGTGCCGACTGCACGTGGGAGGGGGTGGAGTGCGGGGCCGGTGGGGATCCCACCGGCATTCTTTCCCTCCAGGCGGCGGAACGCATCCGGGAGCTGATCCCGCCAAAGACCGAGGAGCAGCGACTGGAGGAGGCTAGGGCCGCCCTGGAGGAGCTCAGGAGCTACGGTGTCACCACGATCCACGACAACACTCCCCCGGAACAGTTCTCCGTCTACCAGGCCCTTCTGGAAGCCGGGGAGCTCACCACCCGCGTGTACGCCCGACCCACCCTGGACCGGATGGAGGCCATGAGCGAGCTGGGGCTCCCGCGAGGGTTCGGCGGCCCTTGGATCGAGTTGGGGGGCTTCAAGGGGTTCGTGGACGGGATCATGGGGGCCTCCACCGCCATGTTCTACGAGCCCTTCGAGCACACGGGCGGGTTCGGCCAGTGGAGGGATATGATGTCCCCCCCGGGGAACCTGGAACGGCTGATCCGTGAGGCGGACGCCCATGGATACTGGCCACAGGTCCACGCCATCGGGGACCGGGCCGTGGACACCCTCCTGACCATGTACGAGAACGTGATGACGGAGAATGAAGTCCGAGAGGACCGGCGCTTCCGGGTCATCCACGCTCAGCACCTGAGGGACGCGGAGGTGGCTTACCGGATGGCCGATCTCGACGTGATCGCCGAGATGCAGCCGTATCACGCCATCGACGACATGCGCTGGATGGAGGAGCGGATCGGGGACCGGATCCGGTGGACCTACGCGTTCCGTACGCTGGACGAAGCGGGGGTTATCCTCTCCTTCGGGAGCGACTGGCCGGGGACCCACGCGTCCTGGTATCCGGCCGATCCCCTCCTGGGGATCTACGCCGCCGTCACCCGCCAGACCTTGGAGGGTACACCGGAAGGGGGATGGGTCCCGGAGGAGCGGGTCGACCCCGAGACGGCTCTCCGGGCCTATACGGTGAACAATGCCTACGCGGAAGGCAGGGAAGGGGAGAAGGGCCGGGTCAAACCGGGCATGTGGGCCGATCTGGTGGTTCTGGACCGGAATCCCCTCGAAGTGCCGGCCCAAGAGATCAAGGACATCGTGGTGGACCTGACCGTACTGGACGGGAGAGTGGTTCATGAGCGGAAATGACGGCCGTTGGCCGTGCCCACAGGGCGCCGGAGCCCGGACCGGGAGATGGGTCCGGGCCAGGAGTCGGCTGGGCGGAGTCTGGGCGCTCTTGGTAGCCCCCCTCCTCATGGGGGGGTGTGAGGCCAGCCTCACCGAAGGGGCGGATTACACGAACCCGCAAGAGGTGGAGTTCGACCCGAGCCTGGGGGTGGACCTCTCGGAGATGACCCGGACGGAGTCGGGCCTCTACCTGCAGGATGTGCTGGTGGGGGACGGCCGGACGGCGGAGCTCGGTCAAACCATCGGCGTTCGGTTCCAGGGATGGTTGCCGGACGGCACGCTCTTCGACCAACGGCTGGAGGACCCCATCTTCCTGTTCCTGGATGTGGGCCAGGTCATCGACGGCTGGGTGGACGGGGTTCCGGGAATGCGGGAGGGGGGAGAGCGCCTTCTGGTGGTTCCGCCACAGCTCGGCTACGGATTCCGGCCGAGGAACGGCATCCCGGGGAACTCGGTCCTCGTCTTCAGGATCTGGCTCGACGAGGTGGAGGGCGACGTCGAGGAGGAATTGTAGGGGAGCGGGGACGCCGCGTCACAGGCGAGGAAGGGTGACGCCCACCTGCTTCTGGTACTTGCCTTTTCGGTCCGAATACGCCGTCTCCGGCTCCTCGTCGCTCTCGAAGAAGAGGAGCTGCGCGATCCCTTCTCCACCGTAGATTTTGGCGGGGAGGGGGGTGGTATTCGAGATTTCCAGGGTCAGGTACCCTTCCCATGACGGCTCCAGCGGCGTCACGTTCACCACGATCCCGCACCGGGCGTAGGTGCTCTTGCCCACACAAATGGCCAGGACGTTGCGGGGCATCCGAAAATACTCCTCAGTCCGGGCCAGGGCGAAGGAATTCGGCGGGATCACGCACTCGGACTGGTGAACGTCCACGAAAGAGCGTTCGTCGAACCCCTTCGGGTCCACGATCACGTTGTACACGTTGGTGAAGACCTTGAACTCTGCGGCCACCCGGATGTCGTAGCCGTAGGAAGAGAGACCGTAGGAGATGGTTCCGTCGCGGACCTGGCGGGGTTCGAAGGGCTCGATCATACCCTCCTCCTCGCACATCCTTCGGATCCACCGGTCGCTCTTGATCGTCATGGGCGAAGCTCTGAGACTGGGGATGGTCGGCTCGTCCGGAGCCCGGAACGGTGCTTCGGGTCGAAGGTACGGGACCGGCAGTATAGGAGGACTCGGAGCCCCTGGCAAACCCTCCGAAAGAGGGCCGAACGGTGCGGAGAAACCCGGGTTGACACCCGTCACGAGCGCCGGGTACATTTCGGGCCCGAGCACGTGAACGATTTCACAAGCTCCAGGTCGCCTGCATGTCCGAGATCTATTTTCCGGTCCTGATCCTCTTCGGCGTTTCGGTTCTGAACGCCGTGGGGATGATCGTGGCCACCCACATCCTGAACCCTCGGCGGCCCACGCCTCAGAAGGACATGCCCTACGAGTCGGGCATGATTCCCTTGGGGGACACACGGGCCCGGTTCTCGGTGAAGTTCTACATGGTGGCCATCAGCTTCATCATCTTCGACCTGGAGGCCATCTTTCTCATCCCGTGGGCCGTGGAGATGAGATACCTGGGTTGGGAGGGCTTCGTGGCCGTCTCGATCTTCGTGGCCGTGCTCGTGGTCGGCTTCGTATACGAATGGAAGAAAGGAGGTCTCGAATGGGATTGACGGATCAGAAGAGCCCGGCGACCGGTGGGGAAGCGTCCGGGATCCTCGGTTCCGGTAGTCCCACCTTCCTCACGACGAAGCTGGACTATGTGGTGAACTGGTCCCGAAGGAACTCCCTCTGGCCCATGCCTTTCGGCACGGCGTGCTGTGCCATCGAGATGATGGCCTCGGCGGCCAGCAACTTCGACATGGCTCGCTTCGGAATGGAGCGGATGGCCTTCACTCCCCGGCAGGCGGACGTTCTCATCTGCGCGGGGCGGGTCCCCTATAAGCTCGCTCCGGTCCTGCGGCGGATCTGGGATCAGATGCCCCAGCCGAAGTGGTGCGTCTCCATGGGGGCCTGTGCCAGTTCCGGGGGGGTGTTCGACGTCTACTCCATGGTCCAGGGGATCGACACCATCGTTCCGGTGGACGTCTACATCCCCGGCTGTCCGCCCCGACCCGAAGGGCTCATCTACGGTCTCATGATGATCCAGGAGAAGATCCGGGGTGAGAGCCTCTCCCGGCACGCAGAGCTCCGGCACGAGGATCCAGAGATGGCCGGGAGGCCGGTGGGCACAGAGGATGTGGTAGAGGGACTCACCGGCCCCTTCGGCAATTCCACGAACCAGAACCGGGTCAGCGGCTTCATCCACACGACGCCGCAGGAGCGACCCGAGGACCGGCTTCCGTGAGGAAAGGAGCGGGGAGCACGGCGGTGGGGCCGAAAATCCGCCAGCGTCGGGCATGGGGAGGTGGACGATGACCGACGAGCGCGGGAGCGACTTCGGGGAAGTGGAGCGGGGACCCGATCCGGAGGGGAACGGAGGTGCCGCGGACTCCTCGGCGTCGGGAACGGGCCTGCAGGCAGCCCATCCCACGGTGGCGGCGCTCCGGGAGCGGTTCGAGGACGCGGTCCTGCGGCACGAGGTGCAGGCCGGCGACGAGCATGTGGTCTTCGTCCCGGCCGAGAGGAACGTGGAGATCCTGGGGTGGCTCCGGGACGAATCCCGACAGCGCTACGACTTCCTCTCCGACGTGACCGCCGTGGACTACGGGGGCGGGCGCCCGATCCAAGTGGTCTACCAACTCTGGTCGATTCCCCACCGGCAAGGGTTGCGGGTCAAGTGTGAGCTGCCCCTCTCCGATCTCGAGATCGACACCATCGTTCCTCTCTGGGAAGCCGCCAATTGGCTGGAGCGAGAGGTCTACGACATGTTCGGGATCCGCTTCCGGAACCACCCGGACCTCCGCCGCATCCTCATGCCCGAGTTCTACGCCGAGGGCCACCCGCTCAGAAAGGACTTTCCCCTCCGGGGCCGGTTCAGCCGCGCGGAGCAGACGCGCCGAGCCCTCACACAGAATCCGGAGGACCATTACCCACCCAGCGAGTTCGGGCCCGGGCGCGATCCACAGGTTCCTCAGGTGGCCGGCAAGGACACCCGTGAGGATCGACCGGAACGGGAGCTGCCGAAAGAGGACACCAGGCGGGACGAAGGGTCGGAGAGCGAAGGGAAGGGCAGGGGGTGAGGTGAGCTCCCGCGCGACGACGCCGCCGAGCACCGGCTCCCGAGGAGGGTGAGAGGACATGTCCAAAAAGACCATCGAATACGAAGTGGGTCGCACTCCCCATATGGGCGTGGACGCCCAACCAACCCAGGGCCTCATGGCTCCCGTGGAGTTGGAGGAGCCGGAGCTCGGGGGCAACTCCATGCTCATCAATGTGGGGCCGCAGCACCCGGCCACCCACGGGGTTCTTCGTCTTCTTCTGGAGCTGGATGGGGAAACCGTGGTTCGGTGCACGCCCCACATCGGCTACCTCCACTCCTCCTTCGAGAAGCTGGGGGAGTACCGGGACTGGAACCAGATCGTCCCTTTGACCGACCGCATGGACTATCTGGCTCCCCTCATCTACAACTGCGCCTTCGTCATGGCCGTGGAGAAGCTCGGAGGCATCGAAGTCACCGAGCGCTGCAAGGTGATCCGCGTGATCATGATGGAGATGGACCGGATCTTCGGGCACCTCCTCTGGTTGGGCACTTGGGCCATCGACGTGGGAGCCTTCACCCCCTT
>SKSR01000017.1 GCA_007122885.1 Gemmatimonadota bacterium | reverse complement strand
TCGTGGCCGGGGGGATCGTCCTCTCCCAGCTTCCCAGGGAGCTCATGCCCGAGGAAGACAACCGGTTCGTCCGTCTGGCGGTCACCACCCCCAGGGGTATTCCCGTGGAGGAACGGAGCCGGATCTTCGCCCAAGCCGAGGAGGCTCTCATGGACCGGCGGGATGAGCTGGAGATCCAGCACGTCTCCGCCTTCTCCGGGGAAAACTTTTCGAACATCTTCATCAGCCTGATCCCCTTCTCCGAAGGAGGAGAGCGGTCCACGGCGGAGATTTCCCAGGCGATTCAGGACATCCTGCCGGTGGTGCCCGGGGTGGAATGGAGAGCCCGGCGCGGATTCGGCTCCGGTGGGGAAATCCAGGTCCGACTCGTGGGCGAGAGCACGGAGGAGCTGGGCCGACTGGCGGAGCTGGCGGAGCTCCACCTGGAAGGGACGGTTCCCGGCATCATCAACGTGGACAACTCATTGGAAGCGGGGAACGAGGAGGTCCGCGTCCGGGTGGACCGGCGGGCGGCGGAGCGCCAGGGGATCACCTCACAGGAGGTGGCCCAGGCCGTCTCCGGTGCGCTTCGGGGCGAGGTGACCAGCCGCTTCCGGTCCGGAGAGCGGGAGGTGGACATCCTGGTCCAGCTCAGGGACGAGGACCGGCTCTCCGTGGCCCAGCTCGGGAACCTGGCCGTGGGCACGCCCGCCGGCGGAAGCATCCCCCTGGCCACGGTAGCCGACATCCAGGTCGTGGGAGGCCCCCAGGACATCCAGCGGGAGAATCGGCGAACGGCGGTGACCGTGTCCGGGGAGCTGGCTCCGGGGGAGAACCGGGAAGACGTGGCCGCCCAGGTCCAGGAGGCCATGGCGGGCTTCGATCTTCCTCCGGGCTATACCTGGGATCTGGGTCGCCGGTGGGGGGAGGAACAGGAGCAGTTCGGCGACATGATGCTGGCCGGGGGCTTGGCCCTCATCCTCATCTACTTCATCCTGGCGGCGCTTTTCGAGAGTCTGATCCTGCCGCTGATCATCTACTTCTCCATCCTCTTTGCCGTTCCGGGGTTGGGGCTCGTATTCCTCTTCACCGGCGGCAGTTTCTCCATCCTGTCCTTCCTGGGGATCCTGATCACCGTGGGGATCGTGGTGAACAACTCCATCGTCATGATCGACCTGGTGAACCAGCTCCGAAGTCGGGGCCGGGACCGAAGGGGCGCCCTCCTGGACGGCTGCACGGCTCGACTCCGGCCTATCCTCATGACGAGCCTCACCACCGTCATTGGCCTCGTTCCCATGGCCTTTCTGGCCGGGGAGGGAATGGCGCAGATGTTCGCCCCCATCGGCCAGGCGGTCATCGGAGGCCTGACCACCTCCACGATCCTGACCCTGGCCCTCACACCCACCCTTTACGCGTGGTTCGACGACATCTCGCTCTGGAGCCGGGCCTGGATCCGGAGCGTGTTCAATTCGGCGGGGTTGGTCGGAGATCCGCCGGAGGCCGAAGCCGCTCCCGCCGGAGCCGGGGACTGAAGGGTCCCCATGAGCTTTCATCGGGCTCCGGAGGAACCCGGAACCTTTCGTCGGTGGACGGCGTACGCGCCAGCGTTCCGAGCGTCCCCACATCCCGTTCGGCGACGGAGAGGCTCTCACCGTGGACCCGACCAAGGCCCATGACAGGATCCTGATTCTGGACTACGGATCCCAATACACCCAGCTCATCGCCCGAAGAGTTCGGGAGGAGCGGGTCTACTGCGAAATCCAACCCCCCGATCGTTCCCTGGACTGGATCCGCCAATGGGGGCCGGCCGGGATCATCCTCTCCGGAGGCCCTTCCTCCGTTTACGACGCGGAGGTGCCCACTGTGAACCGGGAGGTTCTGGAGTTGGGAATCCCCGTCCTGGGAATCTGCTACGGGATGCAGCTCGTAGCCCACATGGAAGGGGCCGTCGTGGAGCGGGGCAGGCGGGAGTACGGTCGGGCCGAGCTCACCGTGGAGGAGCCCGACGAGCTCTTCGACGGCTTCGAGGCCGGAGAGGTCACCACGGTCTGGTCCTCCCACGGGGATCACGTGAACGCCCCGCCTCCGGAGTATGCCACCCTTGCCTCGACCCCCGCCCTCCCCGTGGCGGCGTTCCGCGCCCGGGACCGAGAGGTCTACGGAGTCCAGTTCCACCCGGAGGTGGCCCATACTCCCCGGGGGGAGGAGATCCTATCCAACTTTCTCTTCCGGATCTGCGGATGCCGTCCTACCTGGACTCCTGGAGCCTTCGTGGACGAGGCGGTGGAGCGGGTACGGGAACAGGTCGGGGACGCGGAAGTGGTTTGCGGGCTCTCTGGCGGAGTGGATTCGTCCGTGGCCGCAAGCCTCGTCCACAGGGCCGTGGGCGATCGCCTCACCTGCATCTTCGTCGACAACGGAGTCCTCCGGAAAGGGGAACGGGAGGCGGTGGAGCGGACCTTCCGGAAGCACCTGGGAATGCGACTCGTAGTGGCGGACGCTTCGGACGAGTTTCTCGACGCCTTGGACGGGGTGGTGGATCCGGAGGATAAGCGGGTGGCCGTGGGAAACACGTTCATCCGGGTCTTCGAGCGTGTGGCCCGGGAGGAGGTGGGGGAGGTCCCGTACCTGGTCCAGGGGACCCTCTACCCGGACGTGATCGAGTCCCTGGCCGTACGGGGGCCGTCGGCCACGATCAAGACGCACCACAACGTGGGCGGCCTACCCGAAGAAATGTCCTTCGAGCTCGTGGAGCCCCTGCGGGAACTCTTCAAGGACGAGGTACGCCAGGTGGGCCGTGAGTTGGGGCTCCCGGAGGAGTTCGTGGGGCGGCACCCGTTCCCCGGGCCCGGGTTGGCGATCCGGATTCTGGGCCGGGTCAGCCGGGACCGCTTGAAGACCCTCCGGGAGGCCGACTCGATCTATTTGGAGGAAATCCGTTCGGCGGGTCTCTACGACGAGATCTGGCAGGCCTTCTGCGTCCTCCTACCGGTCCAGTCTGTGGGGGTCATGGGGGACGCCCGGACCTATGAAGACGTGGTGGCCCTTCGCGCCGTCACGTCCCGGGATGGGATGACCGCGGACTGGTACCGCTTTCCCGATGACGTTCTGGCCACGGTGAGCACCAGGATCATCAACGAGGTTCCGGGTGTGAACCGGGTCACCTATGACGTTAGCTCCAAGCCTCCGGCCACCATCGAATGGGAATGACGACGGGGAGGCGTGGGGGCGCTCACGGGGCCGCCCGGAGGCTTGTGACCGGGCTCGGGGTGGTCCTCCTCTTTGCCTGGGCCGTCCCCGCCCAAGGGCAGGCGGCGTGGGAGTCTCCGGTGCTCCTGGGCCCCGGAACGCCGGCCGGTTGGGGCTTCTACCTGGTCGATCCCCATCCAGGGAGCGGGATCGGTCTGCTGACCACCTTCCGCGGTGAGGATGCACCCGTGGGACTGGGTTATCGCCTCGGGCTGGCGGAGGGGCGGGCGGGGAAGCTGGCTGTCTTCGCCGGGGTAGACATGGCGGGAGGGCTCGTGGAGCAGACGGCCGATTTCCCCGTGGACGTGATTTGGTTCACGGGAGCCGGGTTCGGGGTGGGGGACACCTTCGAGCTGAGCATCCCGTTGGGAGCCGGGGTGGGCCGCGAGTTGGAGGTGGACCAAGTGACCTTCCACCCCTACGTGGCCCCGAGAGTGGTTCTCGACGCCCGAATCACGTCGGAAGACGAGAACGAAGGGGACGAGGACGATCTGAGTCTGGGCTTCGCCGCCGACCTGGGCCTGGACATCACCTTCGAGCCGAGCTGGGCCGTCCGGTTCGGAGCCACTCTCGGAGACCGGACCGCACTGGCTATCGGCTTCAGCGTTCGGGCGTTCTGACCTCCGGCGCATCCTCCCGCTCCCGCCGTTCCTCCACTTCCCGCTCCAGGAGCTCTTCATCCACGGCCCGGATCCTTTGCCGGGCCTCGTCCCAGAGCTCCTTCATGAAGTCCACGTCCCTGCCGTGGGCTTCCACGAAGTCCAGTAGATCCTCCCGGGTCACCCCGTGCTCGTTCAGGATCCGGTCCCGATCCTCCCGGCCCAGCTCTTCCTCCGGGCCCTGAAGGGCGGCCACCCTGAGGTCCACGTAGGCCACCAGGAAGGTCTCCCGATCCACCGTGCCGTCCCGGTCCCCACCAGGAAGCTCCCACCCGCATCCGGCTGCCGTAGCGGCGGCCGCCACCAGCGCAGGGATGGCCCACTTTCTCCAGCGAACAAGACTCCGTTCGGTCACGTCTCGTGCCGGCCTCCGATCCGTTGCCAGGCTCGTCATGCCAGGGGTACCTTTCGGTGACCCCCGTCGTTCCCCTCCACTGCACTCGGGCCGGTTCCATGGCACGCAGACCAACCCGTACAGCTTCCCCAAGCTCGATCCCGATCCTCTTGATCCTCCTGCTCGGGGTGGTGGGTTGCTCCGTGAATCCGGTGACCGGGCAGCGCCAGTTCGTCCTCTTCACCGAGCGCCAGGAGATTTCCATGGGCCGGGAGGCGGACCGGGACATCGTAGAGAGCCTGGGGGAGTACGACGCTCCCGAGCTCCGGGAGTTCGTGGAGGAGTTGGGAGCCCGGATGGCCGCCGAGTCCGAACGGCCCGATCTCCCCTGGACGTTCCGGGTTCTCGACGATCCCACCATCAACGCCTTCGCCCTTCCTGGGGGATACATCTACCTGACGCGGGGCATTCTGGCCCACTTCAACTCGGAGGCGGAGCTGGCCGGGGTCGTAGGCCACGAGATCGGGCACGTGACGGCCCGTCACGGGGTGACCCGCGTCAGCCGGGCCCAGCTCGCCCAGGTGGGGCTGGGGGCCGCCATGATCCTCTCCCCCGAGCTCCAACCGTTCGGGGAGGCAGTGGGGGCCGGGGTCCAGCTCCTCTTCCTGGCCAACTCCCGAAGTGACGAGCGCCAGGTGGACGAGCTCGGGTTCCGCTACATGCGCGAGGTTGGATACGATCCCAGGGAGCTGGCCAGCGTCTTCGAGATGCTGGGACGAGCCTCTGGGGCCGCGGACGGAGACCGGATCCCCGGGTTCCTCTCCACCCACCCGGACCCGCTGGAGCGGAGGGACGAGGTCATACGGATGGTGGAGCAGGAGGGTGTGGACCTCTCTGAGGCGAGGGTGGGCCGGGAGAGCTATCTGAGGATGCTGGACGGGATGGTGTACGGGACCGACCCTCGCGAAGGATACTTTGTCCAGGAGACGTTCTACCACCCGGAAATGGCCTTCCGTCTGGCCTTCCCGGACGGCTGGGCCACGGTCAACGCCCGAACCCGGGTCCAGGGCGTGAGTCCCGAAAGGGACGCGGTCGTCCTTGTGGAGCTGGCCGAGCGTGCCGATCCCTCCGAGGCCCGGACGGCGTTCCTCGCCCAAGGCGGTGTGGAGCCCCTCCGGCGGTGGGACGAGGAGGTGGAGGGTCTCCGCTTCTGGTGGGCCGACTTCCGGGCCCAGGCGGACGGCTCCGCCCTGCAGGGCCGGGTCCTCTTCGTCCGTCACGGGGATCACACCTTCCGCATCCTGGGCTACGCTCCCCGCTCCGTGTGGGACCGTCGGGAGGATGCCCTGGTCCGGTCCCTCGCCTCCTTCAGGGAGGTGACGGACCCGGATGTTCTCGGGGTGGAGCCCCGGCGGATTCGATTGGTGGAGATCGCCCGGGACATGACGTTGGAAGAGTTCATGGAAGCTCATCCGTCGAACGCCTCTCAGCGGGTGGTGGGGGAGATCAACCACCTGGACGCCGGCCAGGTGGTGCCGGCCGGCACTCTTCTGAAGAGGATCGTGGGGGGGCCCGTCCAGTAGCCGACCCGGATACCCACCGGTCGCCTTCCAGATCGCCATGGGCAGTCCACTTGCCTGGCCCGATTCTTGAGTCTCTATACCCCCGAGCATGCGGTTGGAGGAGAGGTTCCCGCCGACCCGGCGGGGCCGCTTCCGGCTGGAGAGGGGGAGGGCTGCCGTTTTGGCACCATTGCTTCTCCGCCACCGCGCGGGACCGCCGCAGATGTGACCATTTCATCGACGAACGAAGGAAAGGCGAGCGATGGCGAGCTTGGATCGACTTACCGTGAAGGCCGGGGAGGCTCTTCAGGCTGCGGCGCAGATGGCCCGGGACCAGGGCCACCCGGAGATCGGCGGGGTCCACCTCCTGGCGGCCCTCTTGGATCAGGACGAAGGGATCGTCGTCCCGGTCCTACAAAAGGCGGGGGCCCAGGTCTCCGCTTTGAGGGGGCCGGTCTCCCAGGCCCTGGGGAAGTACGGCACGGTGGAAGGCGGTGCGGACCCGGGACTCTCCCGGGGCCTGCGCCAGGTCCTGGAGAGCGCGGAAAAGGGGGCGCGGGAGCTGGGCGACGAGTACGTGTCCACCGAGCACCTCCTGTTGGCCTTGACTGGGGAGAAGGACGATGCAGGTCGGATCCTCCGGGAAGCCGGAGCCGGGAGGGAGACCGTGGCCAAGGCCCTGGAGGAAGTCCGGGGCTCTCACCGGGTCACGGATCAGCGTCCAGAGGAGAAGTACCAGGCCCTGGAGAAGTACGCTCGGGACGTGACGGAGGAAGCTCGGTCAGGGAAGCTGGATCCGGTCATCGGCCGGGACGAGGAGATCCGTCGCGTGATGAAGGTCCTGGGTCGTCGGACGAAGAACAACCCGGTCCTCATCGGGGAGCCGGGGGTGGGGAAGACGGCCATCGTGGAGGGTTTGGCGCAGCGGATCGTGGCCGGCGACGTCCCCACCTCCCTCCAGAACAAAAAGTTGGTGGCGCTCGACATCTCCGCAATGTTGGCCGGGGCCAAATACCGGGGTGAGTTCGAGGAACGGATGAAGGCGGTGCTGAAGGAGATCACC
>SKSR01000068.1 GCA_007122885.1 Gemmatimonadota bacterium | reverse complement strand
GGCCCTCGCCAACAACCCGGCCGTGCGGGCTTCCCGCCGGGAGGCCCAGGTGGCCGAGGGGGAGATCCGAAGTTCCCGAAGCGACTACTTCCCGTCCCTGAGCCTGTCAGCCGGCGTGAACGCCTCCGTCTTCCAGGCGGGGAGCTTGAGCCCGTTGGTGGACGAGCGGTTGGGCCAGCAGCAGAGCCAGTTCGAGTCGTGCGTCCAGGACAACCGCATCCGGGACCTATTGGGCGACTCTCCCCGAAACTGCGAGATGATGAACCCGCAGAACCCGGAGGTCCGCGAGGATGTCCGGCAGCAAGTGGAAGCGGAGAACTCGGGGTTTCCGTTCGACTACCAGCGGCAGCCCTGGAACCTGTCTCTCACCGTATCCCTCCCCCTCTTCACCGGGTTTTCCCGGGGACGGGACACGGAAAGGGCCCGAATCGCCCACGCCGACTCCCGGGAGCAGGTTCGTTCCCAGGAGCTCCAGCTCCGGTCCCAGGTGAGCCAAGCGGTCCGGGCGGTGGAGACGGCCCACAGGATCGTTAAGCTTCAGGGAACGGTAAAAGAGACGGCGGCCGAGGAGCTCAGGCTGGCGCAGGAGCGGTTCCGACTCGGCCTCAGCACCTCCATTGACGTGGTGGAAGCTCAGGCGAACCTCTCGGAGGCGGAGCGGGACGAGATCACCGCCGTTTACGACTTTCATCAGGCAGTGGCGGATCTGGAAGCGCTCCTGGGTGGGGAGCTCCGGTGAGGTTCGCCGGCGGAGCGAGACGAGCGAGTTCAATCAAGGGGACAGGATGACATACGGTGACGTGCCGGTTCGAAGGGTGGAGGAGGCGCGATGGGGGGCCCAGAGACGGTGGGCCGTCCTCGCGGCCGGGCTTCTCACGACTTTGGCGCTGGCTGGCTGCGACGATGGTCAGGCGGCCCCCGGACCCCAGGGTCGGGGCGGCGGCCCCCCGGGAATGTCGGGAGAATCCGGGGAGGGAGGTAGGACCACGCCCGTCACCGTTCGAATCGCCCAGGCCGATGACCTGGAGGTGACCCTGCGTGCTTCCACCACTCTCCGGGCCAGGGAGCGTGTGGAGGTGGTCCCGAAGCAATCGGGCGTCGTCTCCGAGGTCTTGGTGGAGGAGGGGGACCGGGTGGAGGAAGGGCAGGTGCTGGCCCGGCTGGACGACGCGGAGTGGCGCCTCGAGGGTGAGCAGTCCGAGGCTCGGGCCCGGGCGGCGCGGGAGGCGGTGGAGCGGGGTCGGGCTCTCCGCGATCTCGAGCTCATGTCGGAGCAGGAGGTGGAGAGCCTGGTCTCCGACGTGGAGGTGGCGGAAGCGGAGCTGGACCTGGCGAGGCTCCGTGTGGATAACGCCGAGATCCGTTCCCCGATCACCGGAACGGTGACCCACCGATTCGTAGAGCGGGGCCAGCAGGTGAACACCGCGGACCCGGCCTTCGGCGTAGCCGACCTGGACCGCCTCGAGGCCCGGTTGGCCGTCCCCGAACGGGAAATCGCCCGGATTCAGGTGGGGCAGACGGCTCGGGTCCTCCTCCGAGAGGGAGGGGCGCCAGCCGCCGAGGGTCGAGTGGAACGGATCCGGCCCGTGGTGGACGAGGAGAGCGGCACGGTCATGGTGACCGTGGCCGTGGGAGCCCGATCCGGAGAAGAGCACCTCCGGCCCGGCCAGTTCGTGAACGTGGACGTGGTCACCGAGGTTCTCTCCGACCGGATCACCCTCCCCCGAACCTCGGTCCTGGTGGATGGAGCGGCCCCCCGGGTCTACGTGGTTCGGGACGGCGTGGCCGAGGAACGGGAGGTGTCGACGGGCTACTCCCGGGGCGAGCGGGTGGAGATCCCCACGGGGCTCGAGCCCGGAGACAGTGTGGTGGTCGTGGGTCAGGACAACCTGCGGGCGGATGCGCGCGTCCGGGTCATGCAGGTGGAGGGTGAGCCCATCGAGGAGGGCCCCAGGGCAGTGGAGGTGGAAGCCGAGGACGGAGGGGGGAGCCCTTGAAGCTGGTCGATTTCTCCACTGCCCGTCCAGTGGCGGTGACGATGGCCTTCCTGGCGGTCATGGTCTTCGGTGGGGTGTCCTATTCCCAGCTCCAGATGGACCTGCTTCCCGATCTCTCCTTTCCCACCATCACCATCGAGACCGAGTACGAGGGGGTGGGTCCCCGGGAGATCGAGAACCTGATCTCCCGGCCCATCGAGGAGGCCATCTCCGTGGTTCAGGGGGTGGAGCAGGTGACCTCCCGCTCGCGGCCCGGGCGGTCGGACATCACGGTCCAGTTCCGGTGGGGAACGGACATGGATTTCGCCGCCATGGACCTTCGGGAGCGGTTGGACCTGATCAATCTCCCGGCCGACGCCGGACGCCCCACCCTGGCCCGGTACGATCCGGCTTCCGAGCCGGTCCTGCGGTTTTCCCTGATCTCCCCTCGCCCCTTGGACCCTGCGGTGGAGGCGGACCGGATGGAGCTCATCTCCCTCCGGTGGCTGGCCGAGGAGCAGGTGCGGCGGGCCCTGGAAGGGATCGAAGGGGTGGCTGCGGTCCGGGTCACCGGAGGGCTGGAGGAGGAGATCCTGGTGGAGGTGGACGAGAGCCGCTTGGCCCAGGTGGGCATCCCCTTCAGTCAGGTCGGGAGCCGGCTGGCCTCGGAGAACGTGAACCTGGCCGGTGGCGTCCTGGAGGAGGGTGACGCCGAGTACGTGGTCCGGACCGTGAACGAGTTCGTCGAGTTGGACGAGATGGAGCGGGTGGTCGTGGGGACCGCCGGCGGGGAGTCCGTCCTCCTGGGCGATGTGGCCACGGTGCGGCGGGAGGCGGCGGACCGGCAGACCGTTTCCCTGGTGAACGGGAACGAGGCGGTGGAGGTGGCCGTCCTCCGGGAGTCCACCGCGAACATCGTGGACCTATCCCGGGTGGTCCGGGAGCGGATCGCCGAGCTGGAGGCCGAGCTTCCCGGGGGCGTCACCACGAGCATGGTGACGGACCAGGCGGTCTTCATCGAGCGGGCCGTGAGCGACGTCCGGACGGCGGCGCTTCTGGGCGGCATCCTCGCCATGCTCGTTCTCCTCCTCTTCCTCCGGCATCTCCCCACCACCCTCATCGTGGCCACGGCCATCCCCATCTCGGTCATCGCCACCTTCGTCCTGATGTTCTCCCGGGACATCAGCTTGAACATCATGTCCCTGGGTGGCCTGGCCCTGGGTGTGGGGATGCTCGTGGACAGTGCCATCGTCGTTCTCGAGTCCATCGCCCGGGAGCGGGAGGGGGGGCGGAGCCCCATGGAAGCCGCCCGACGAGGAACCGATCGAGTGGGGCGGGCCGTGGTGGCTTCCACCTTCACCACCGTGGCCGTGTTTCTCCCCATCATTTTCGTGGAGGGAGTGGCAGGGCAGCTCTTCGGGGACCAGGCCTGGACCGTCTCCTTCGCTCTGGTCGCCGCCCTCATCGTCTCCCTGACGTTGATTCCCATGCTCGCCTCCCGGGGGGAGGGGGCCCGAGCCGGGCTCGGGGGGAACCGGGAAGGGTCCCAGCCCGCCCGGGTGGGTCGGGCCGTGGCCCGGGGCGCCGGGGGACTCCTCCGGTCCGGGCACCTGGCGCTTCGAGGGGTGGGCCGTCTCCTGCGTCCGGTGGGAGACGCCTTCGACGCCGGGTACCGGGCTCTGGAAGTTCGCTACCCGCGGTGGCTTCAGGCCGCCTTGCGAAGGCCGCTCCTGGTTCTCGGGTCGGCAGCGTTGGTATTGGGCTTGGGCGTGGCTCTCATCCCCAGGGCCGGAATCTCCCTGGTCCCGGAGCTTTCCCAGGGAGAGCTGGTGGCGGAGCTGGAGGCGGCTCCCGGAACCAGCCTGAGCCGGATGGAGACTCTGGCCCGTCAGGCCGAGTCCCTGGCCCTGGAGATCCCCGAGGTACAGGAGGTCTTTACGAACGTGGGCGTTCGGGGCGGCGCCGGAACCTTGGGAAGGGCCGGCGAGCAAGAGATCCACGCTGCCACGCTTCTCGTTCGCCTGGACCGGATCGGAGGAGATGAGGACAGGATCTCCGGCGAGCTCCTGGAGCGACTCTCCGATCTCCCGGGCCTGGCCGTCCGAGTGGATCGTCCCCGCCTCTTCTCGGTCCGGGCGCCGCTGGAGGTGGAGATCCGGGGCTTCGAGCTGGATCTTCTCAACCAGAGCGCTTCCGACGTCCGGGAGCTCCTCCGCGGGGTGCCGGGCGTGGCTGGGGTTGAGGAGGAGCGACGCCAGGGCACTCCGGAGATCGCCATCCGCTTCGACCGGGAGCGACTGGCCCGCCAGGGGCTCACGGTGGGCGATGCCGCCGAGGCCCTGCAGGCTCGGGTTCGGGGTTCGGCCGCCACCGAGTTCGCCGAACGGGACCGGGACCTGAATGTCCTGGTTCGGGCCCAGGAGGGGCAGAGGGCGTCGCTGGAAGACCTTTCGAACCTGAGGCTGGACCTGTCGGACGGACGGAGCATGTCGGTCTCCTCGGTGGCCGACCTGGGCTTCCAGGAGGGCCCCGTGGAGATCGTCCGTCGGGGCGGCTCCCGGGTGGCCCTGGTGGAGGGGAGGACGGCGGGAACGGATCTGGCCGGAACGATCTCCCGGGTGGAGGCCGCGCTCCGGGACCTACCCATCCCCCCCGAGTTGTCGGTGGCGGTGGCGGGCCAGTCCCGGGATCTGCGAGAGTCGGTGAGGTCCATGCAGTTGGCCCTCCTCCTGGCCATTTTCCTCGTCTATTTGGTGATGGCGAGCCAGTTCGAGTCCTTCCGCCTGCCGGGGGTGATCCTGGTCTCCGTTCCCCTCGCGCTACCGGGAGCGGTTCTCGCCCTCTGGCTCACGGGCAACCCCATCTCCGTGGTGGCCCTCATCGGGATGGTCATGCTCGTAGGGATCGTGGTGAACAACGCCATCGTCCTGGTGGACTATGTGAACAACCTCCGGAGAGAGGAGGGCTACTCCCTGGATAAAGCCCTCCAGGAAGGAGGGCGGGTGCGCCTCCGGCCCATCCTGATCTCCACCCTCACCACGGTCCTGGGGCTTCTGCCCCTGGCCCTGATCCCGGGGGAGGGTGCCGAACTCCGGGCTCCATTGGCCATTCCGGTCATCGGCGGGCTGGTGCTGGCCACCCTCTTGACCCTCGTGGTGATCCCGGTCCTCTATCGGCTCTTCGAGCTCCGGGCGGAGCGGGCCCGAGTGGCTGCGGGGGAGAGCGCCCCCGGGTCCCTGGGTTCGGCGGAACCTTCTCCCGGCTCGGGATGAGCGCACCAAGGTGATGACGATACTCTGCCACGAGGAGGGTTGAGGAACGTGTCTCTGCCACGCTTCGCCGTCCGGCGCCCCGTGACCACTGGCATGTTGGTGGTGGCTGCCATTGTCCTGGGGGCCATCTCCATCGCCCGGATTCCTCTGGACATGTTCCCGTCCTTCGAGCGGCCGGTCATCAATGTGACCGTTCCCTATCCGGACGCCTCCCCGGCGGAGGTGGAGCGACGGATCATCCGTCCCATGGAGGAGGGGCTGGGAACCCTTCGCCATCTCGACGCGATCCGTTCAACAGCCAGCCAGAACCAGGGGCGGGTGGAGTTGGAGTTCCAGCCGGGCACGAACATGGACCTGGCCGCCCTCGAGGTCAGGGAACGGGTGGAGCAGGTCCAGCGGGAGCTCCCCGAAGACGTCCAGAGGGTGAACATGCGGAGGTTCTCCTCGGACGAGCAGCCCGTCCTCCGCGGGGCCATATCGTGGGAGGGTGATCCGGGTCGCCTCACCGAGCTGGTGGAACAACGGGTCGAGCCCGCCCTCCTCCAGATATCGGGGGTGGCTCAGGTGGACTTCTCGGGACTGGAGGCCCGAGAGGTCTCCGTGGACCTGGATCAGGACCGCATGCGTTCCCAGGGGGTGACGCTCCTTCAGGTCAGCGAGGCTCTCCAGAGGGGCAATGAGGACTATTCCGCCGGAGAGCTGGAGCTGGGCGGCACCCGGTACCTGGTCCGGGCCGAGGGGCAGCTCAGGAGCGTGGACGACATCGCCTCGCTCCCGGTGAACGCCGCCGGAGTTCGCCTGGGGGATGTGGCCAACGTCCGGTATGACTTCCCCGAGTCCGATTTCTTCTACCGGCTGAACGGTGTTCCCGCCCGGCAGCTCCAGGTCTACCAGGAGTCGGACGCCAACATCGTGGAGGTGGCCAGGGCCACCAAGGCGGCCCTGGACGACATCTCCGGACAGGCGGGAATGGAGGAGCTCGGTTTTCAGATCTGGCAGGACCAGTCCGAGGGGATTTTGGAGGTGCTTCGCCTTCTGACCAGCGCAGGGATCTTCGGAGGAATCCTGGCCGTGCTGGTTCTCTTCACCTTTCTCCGGCGGATTACGCCCACCTTCATCGTAGCCGCCGCGATTCCGGTTTCCCTCATCTTCACTGTGGCCATCCTCCACCTGGCGGGCGACACCCTCAACATCATCACCTTATCGGGGTTGATGCTGGCGGTGGGGATGCTCATCGACAATGCGGTGGTGGTGGTGGAGAACATCTTCCGGCACAGGGAGATGGGATCGGGCCCCGACGAGGCGGCGGTGGACGGAGCGAACGAGGTGGGGCTGGCCATCCTTTCAGGGACGCTCACCACGGTGATCGTCTTCACCCCGCTCTTCTTCATGCCCCCGAATCAGATGGGGACGCAGATGAGCGCCTTCGGAACCAGCCTCTCCTTCACCATGCTGGCTTCCCTGGGCATTGCCTTCACACTCGTTCCCCTCCTGGCCCTCCGGCTGCTCCGGGGGAAGATGCCCGAGCCTGGGCGGGCCATGGAGTGGCTCAACGGTACCTACCGGCGGATGCTCGGACGGATCCTGGATCACCGCTACGTGACCGCCGGCTTCGGTCTGGTCGTCTTCG